>CAYWLF010000163.1:0-5933 GCA_964458875.1 uncultured Gemmatimonadota bacterium | reverse complement strand
CGGCGATCTCGATCCTCGTCCCGGGGGGCAGCTACCTGGAGAGTTTTTCCGGCGTACCACAACCTCCTCCCGAGCTGCGGGCGCTGCTTTGACGGGCTGCCGCTGGCACTCTGTGGGCCACAACATGATCGGTAGCTAGGAGGGAATCGTTGCCCAACTTCACCCGCCACCAGATCGCATACAACCTGCTCAGCGCCCTGCGGGGTGCGGGCCTCGGCGTGCGGGATGAGTTCGAAGGACGCCAGGAGCCGTCGTCGTGGTTCTTCCGGTGTCTGGCCTACGACCAGTCGGAATTGGACATCATGGAGTCGGGCGCGATTGATGCCCTGCACGCTCCCTCGGCGCTGGTCGAGTTATCGCTCGATGAAGTAGCCGTGGCGGGGGCGGCCATCGGGCCGGAGGGACTCCTTTCCTATCTGGCCTGGGAGGTTGATGACGAGCCGTTCGGTGACGCGGTGCCACCGCCGGAAGCGGTGATTCCGGGTCTCGGATTCCATCCCGACGTGCACCTGGGGTACCTGGCTCTCGACGTTGCCCCCCCGACCCTGTGGATGGAGGAGCGACGGTCAGATCCAGAGTCGAATGAGGCGCTGGCCCGCCGCCTGGCCGTGATGGCGCAGGAAGCCGGTGGAGTGTGTGACGTGGTCGAGGTCCACATCGAGGGAGCCCTGGACGCCTCGGAAGACGGGTGGGCCGATCGCACCGCGGAGGTCAGACCGGCAGGTGTCTCGGTCCACTTCACCCTGGAAATTCCGCTCGCCGGGACGGGAGAGCGCGAACTTTCCATGCGCTTCGACGATGGCGCTCGTACGGCGGCGGCGGCCATCGAGGGAATGAGGCTCGTCTTTCAGAGACTCTCGGCCGGCGAGCGGTAGTCGTCAGGGAGGGTCAATGCCCCGTAGCACGAGCACGCTGTCGACGGCGGAGCGAAACGTCTCCAGCGGGACCGCCCCCCGGATCGCGACGCTGTCCCCCACCACGAAGAACGGCGTGCTGGCGACTCCCGCCGCGATCGCCGATTCGTAATCTCGTATCTGCAGGGGAGCGGTCTGGTCGTTGCGCAGACACGCCTCGAACGACTCGCCTTCGACTCCTATTTCCTCGGCGTAGGCTCGAAACAGCCCATTCGGATCCGCGGCCTCAGCCCATTCCTCGCGGCGCTCGAACAGGATGTCGTGCATGGGCCAGAACCGGCCGGCGGCCCCGGCGCAGAACGCCGCCTCGATAGCCGGCCAGGCTCGCGCATGGGTGGAATTCGGAAACGAGATCCACAGGTACCTCGCGATTCCGGTCCGCACATACAGACTGTCGATGGCGCGATAGGATTCCTCATAGAAACGGGCGCAGAACGGGCACTCGAAATCCGAGATCTCGACGATCCGGATCGGAGCACCTTCGTCTCCCTTCACGCGTGCACGGTCGGCGCGCTCCAGGATCACCGACTGTTCGCTCGGGATCACCGCCGCATCGGCATGGTCCGCATTCTGCGCGCCGGCGGGCCGAGCAGAGGCCAGGCAAACCGCCATGAAGGCCAGGGCCAGCAGCCGGGTCCATCTCGGGTAGATGTTCATTCGCCGAGCTCCGCCGCCACCTCATCTGCGTGTTCCGCAGGCCTCACCTTGCGGTACGTCTTCTCGATCCGTCCGTCCTCCCCGATCACGAACGTGGACCGGAGGATACCGTGGTACTCCCGGCCGTACATCTTCTTCGGCCCCCAGGCGCCATAAGCGTCTGCCACCTTGTGATCCTCGTCCGCGAGCAGCGGGAAATTGAGGTCGTACTTGTCCCGAAACCGCTCATGTGAGCGCACGGGGTCCGGGCTTACCCCGAGGACGATCGCGTTCCGTTCGACGATGGCCGGCATCGCGTCCCGGAAGCCGCACGCCTCCTTCGTACAACCGCTGGTGTCGTCCTTCGGGTAGAAGAACAGGATGACCCGTTGGCCCCTGAGTTCGCTCAGGCGGACCCGATCGCCGCGGTCGGACTGGAGCTCGAATTCAGGCGCGAGGTCGCCGACTTCCATCATGTCATGCCTTTCTCAGAGAACCCACGTGCCATTCGGTCGTACTCCTCAGCCAGGAGGAGCCGCGCCTCCTCCACGGCCTGCTCCGTTACCCTGGCGCTTCCCACGGCGAGACGAATCACGTAGCGGCCGCCAACGATCGTGTGTGACAGAAACACCCGACCGTCACGGTTTACCGCATCGAGGAGCCTTCGGTTCCAATCGTCAGAATCCGCGTCGCCCGGCGGAATGGCGCGGAATACCACGAGAGAGAACGGATGGGGGGCTGCAATCTCGAACCTGGGATCGCCCTCGATCCACTCTGCGAACGCGTCGGCGAGCGCGATGTGGCCTCGCAGCCGCGCTCGCATTCCCTCCGCGCCCTCCATGCGGAATTGGAACCACAACTTGAGTGCCCTGAAACGTCTGCCGAGCGAGAGACCGATGTCCATCAGGTTGGATCCGTCTTCGGCACTGCTCAGGTATTCAGGAGTGAGAGAGAGAGGTCTCCGCATGGCTTCGTCGTCCCGATACAGCAGGACGCTGCAGTCGATCGGCGTGGACATCCACTTGTGGGGATTCAGGACGATCGAGTCGGCGCGCTCCCAGCCGTCGAATTCCCCGCGCTTCTCGGGAAGCGCAGCCGCCGGACCCGCGTACGCCGCGTCCACGTGAAGCCACACTCCGAGGCGCTCACAGACCTCTGACACCTCCCTCACCGGATCGACGCTGGTGGTCGACGTCGTGCCGATGGTCGCGCACACCATCACGGGTGTGAGCCCGGCTGCCCGATCGGCCATGATGGCTCCTTCCAGCTCCGCCGGGATCATGCGGAGTCTGTCGTCCACCGGCACGTGTCGGACCTGGTCGAGGCCGAGACCGGCGGCCAAGGCCGTCTTGTCGAGTGAGCTGTGTGCCTCCCGTGAGATGTACAACACGCATGGGCCCAGGTCGCTGCGACCGGCGAGCCCGCGCCGGCGAACATCGGGGACCGCCTGCTCGCGGGCCGCGAGCAACGCCGTGAACGAACTGCTCGAGGCGGTGTCGAGGATCAATCCCTCGAAGACATCCGGAAGACCTACGAAACTACGAATCCAGCTAACCGTCCTCTGTTCGAGCTCGGTACCCGCCGGAGACGTGCGCCACAGCATCGCGTTCTGGTTCAGTTCGGCCGCCAGGAACTCCGCGAGTACGCCGGCATCGGTGGTCGAACTGCAGAAGTAGGCGAAGAACCCTGGATGGTTCCAGTGCGTAAGTCCCGGTACGATCACCTCATCGAGGTCGGCGAGGACCGACTCCAGCGATTCCGGCATTTCGGGTGGGTCCTCCGGAAGGGCGGCCGTCACCTCCCCCGGGCGCACCCGCGGGAGCACGGGCAGGCTTCCTACCGACTCCCGGTACGAGGCGATCCACCTCGCCGCTCGCGCGGCGTCCTCGATGAAACCGTTTCCGCTCACCGTGCGACCTCCACGAGGCCTGTGGAAAATGTTGCGCCAGCGCCGGGACCCCGTGGCGCCAGGCGTCCGGCGGCCTACCTTGTTGGCTTCATGAGCGCCGACAACCAGCCGGCCGATATGGACGTCCTGATCGCAGGCTTCCAGCGGGCCATCGACGAAGAGATCCTCGCGATCCAGGATGACCTGGCCCGTCGGGGCATCGGACAGCCCATCCCGGGTTCCGGCGGCCACGAAGTAGACACCGATTCGGCGGGGTTCGCGTATGACTGGACCCTGCCGCCCGGAAGGTACGTCATTCGGGCGGACGACGCAGTCCGCGTGGCGTCCCAGGGCGGTGAAACACTGGGATTCGTGATTCGCTGGGACCCGGCGGTCCGCGTGCTCCGCGTGAGCGTGTCGGATTGGCTCGGACGTCTTGCCGGGCCTGCCGATCTGACGTTTGATCCCACATGGCTGCTTGCGGCGCTCGACGAGCGCCTGTCGAGCATCGGCGCGGAGTCGGGTTCCTACCATACCGAGACTGCCATGCGGCTGTTCGGGGCCCGGTTCCCCGAGACCGGAACCCGTGAGGCCGCCGCGGCTCACAGGGACGGCCTGAACGGATGCCAGTCCAGAACCCTCGGGCGAATCCTGGGCAGTAGGACCCAACTGGTGTGGGGCCCCCCGGGGACGGGTAAGACCCTCCTTCTCGGGCAAGCCGTCCACGCCCTGGCTGAGGAGGGGAAGGTCCTCGTGCTGGCGACGACCAACGTAGCCGTGGATGAGGCCGCTCGGAGAGTCGCCGCGCGAATGGGCCGTGAGGGGGTCCTGCAGGGGCGGATCGTCCGCGTTGGTGCGAGCTACAGCCCATCCGGCGATGCCGATCTGTCCATCGAAGCCGTGGTTCAGCACAGGGAGGAACGGGACCCCGGTCGATTGACCCGTCTGTTGGACGAACTGGAGGGTGAGCTGGCGATCGTGAGGCCGCGGGCGGCCGCCGCCGGTCTCCAGCAGCGCTACAGCGGAGTGCTCGCGAGGGCGCGGGACGCCGCCTCGCCCGGTGCGCTCGCCCGGGTAGGGCATCTGACCGCCGAGCTTCAGCGAGCCGGGGCTCGAGTCCTTGCCCGGGCGGACGTGATTCTCACTACGTTCGCCCGACTGACCCTGCGGGACGACCTGTGGGGCTTGCGATTCCAGTCGCTGTTCGTGGATGAGGCGAGCACCGCGCCGCTGCCGTACCTGTTCGCAGGGGCATCGCTTGCTTCAGATCGTGCCGTCGCGGTCGGCGATTTTCAGCAGCTTCCCCCTGTCGTCATATCTCGAGGCTTCGAGGCGACCCGGTGGCTCAGCCGTGACATCTTCCGGCAGTCCGGCTCGATAGACCCCGAGGAAGGCCGGGTTCTTCCGGACCCGCGGGACGACCTGTGCTCGATGCTCACCGAGCAATACCGGATGGTCCCCAAGATCAGGGCCCTGGTCAGCGACCTGTTCTATGGCGGTAGACTGACGGACGCTCCGACCGTCAATGATCGTCCGATCGTAACCCCGCCCCTCGTCCTCGTGGACACGGAATCGCTGGAGCCACGCGTCGAGCGCTCTGAAGGATCCCGGGCGAACGATGCCCATGTCGAGGTGCTGCTCCAGTTGCTCGAGCTCCTGGGGCGCCGGGGGTTGGCCGATGTGGGCGTGGTGACCCCCTACCGCCTCCAGTCTCGACGGATCTTCCAGCAGGTCCGGTCGCGGCTCGGCCGATCGGCCCCGGCAGGCCTGGAGGTGGCCACGATCCATCGGTTCCAGGGCAGGGAGAAGGAAGCGATCATCCTGGACACCGTCGACGCTCCCCCCGGCGACAGCTGGTTCTTGAACGAGCGGCGAAACTCCGACTTTCCCCGGCTTCTAAACGTCGCGATGTCGCGGAGCCGCCAGTCCCTGATCGTAGTGGGGACGTCCGAGGGCCTGGGGCAGACACTGCCACCGGACGCGCTCCTCGTTCGCACGATGGACGTGATCCGTGGGATCGGGACAGTCATCGACGGTGCCCTGCTCGCCCGTGAAGGCCCGAAACTGCTGGACGTCTGAGCGCGGTGGCACTTTGCACCAGCCGGCCCGTGGAGCCGCTGTCCACTCGGTTTAGTCTCCGGAAACACTTATCGATGGCGGATGGCGATCATCATTTTTTTAAAAAACCCAATCTCGCCCGCATTCGGGGGTTGACCCAAAAAATATTTATTGTATACTGATTGCGTGCCGCGGAGGAGGCACCGGCGAGATCCGGTAGGCCGCTGCACCGACAAAGCGACGACGGGTTGTCCGGCGTGGATGACTCAGCTCCTCGGAGCGAGAGAACCCACACAGCTGACCGGGCGCACGGTACCAAGGCCTGTTGATTCTTGGAAGGATAGCGCAACCGACCAAGATGCACGCGACGGTGCGGAAAATGTATCTTCCCTCAGCCCCTGGGACTCTTCGGAGCCTCCAGGGGTTGAGTACATCCA
>CAYWLF010000162.1:0-5985 GCA_964458875.1 uncultured Gemmatimonadota bacterium | reverse complement strand
CGCTCGGGGCTCAGAAGTTTCCCTTCGCCGCCTCCTCCAGGATCAGCTTGTCCAGCGTCAGGTCCGCCACCGCCCGCTTCAGCCGCCCGTTCTCCCGTTCCAGCTCCTTCAGACGCTTCGCCTGCCTCACCTTCAGGCCCCCGTACTCCCGCCGCCACCGGTAGTACGTCTGCTCCGTGATCCCCAGCTCCCGCACGATCTCCGCCACCCGCGCGCCCTCGGCCGAACGCACTTCCGCCTGTCTCAGTTTTCCGATGATCTGTTCCGGTGTGTACCGCTTCTGGCCCATCTCTTCCCCCTGTTCTCGGTCTCTACCGATCCCCATTCTAACTCCGGGACCGGTAGCGTTTCAGGGGGTCAGGTCAAGGTCACGACCCGGAAGTCGGACGGGAAGCAGCGTCACGACCAACGGTGCATCGAGATGTTCGGACGCGCCTTGGGTCGAGAGCGCCGCGTGCTGAGCCTGAATGTCAGAGACTGGGGTCGTTTGATCCAGGACCGGAGCGAGGGTCGCCTCGCTCCGGCTGGCTCCAGGCGCAAAGGCGGAGTCGGAAACCGACAGGTCGAGTATGACCTGAAGTTCCTGCTCGCGGTGTTCAACTGGGCTACGAAGGCGGGTGACGGAGAAGGCAACGTGTTCCTCGAGCGGAATCCTTTCAAGGGGTTCCGGCTACCGAAGAAGGACAGGCCCAAGCGGCCGCGTCTGTCAGACAAGCGGTATCGGGCCATGTCGGGTGTGGCAGGGAGTGTTGACTGGCGCTTTGAGCTAGCTCTGGTGCTCGCTCACGAGACCGGTCATCGAGGCTCCGCGATCAGGCAGCTTCGGTGGTCCGATGTGGACCTCGAGGAACGCCGGATTCGCTGGAGGGCAGATGCTGACAAGCAGGGCTGCGGGCACGAAACGCCGATGACAGAGACAGCCGCACGAGCTTTACAGCGAGCTAGGCAGCTGCACCCTGGCATCGGCGACACGTGGGTGTTTCCAGCACCAGGCGACGCCACCAAGCCAGTAAGCCGGCACCTGCTTCGGGATTGGTGGAAGCGGGCCGAGAGGCGCGCGGGACTCGATCCGATCCCGGGACTCGGGTGGCACGGACTGCGGAGGAAGTTCGCGACTGAGCTGAAGGGTGCGACGTCGCTCAAGGACTTGTGTGCCCTCGGCGGCTGGAAGAGCCACCATACGATCCTGATCTGCTACCAACACGAAGATCAGGACGCGATGCGAGAGGCGCTCGAGCGCCGAGAACAGCGGCTGAATGTAACAGCGTGACCCAAGGTCTTACTGTCGATTGGATCCGTTTGAATCGACAGTATCGGGTTTTCTTCGGGTGCAAAAAAGAGGGCTGACTGGACGGGTAAGTCCAGACAGCCCAATCGGTTCTGAAGATATGGGCCCGGGTGGATTTGAACCACCGACCTCACGCTTATCAGGCGTGCGCTCTAACCAAGCTGAGCTACGAGCCCGCACCAGCCGGCGCTCAACAGTCCGCGCAGCCGTTCCCTCGAAAAAGAATGCGAGTCGCGGAGGGGCGACTCGCAGCGGGGTGCAAAAGTAGCGATTCGAGCGCGGGAGTCAACCTCACCGGGCGTGCCATTCGCGTCCGCGTTTGCCGACGATCGGACCCGGTTCGCCCCTGCCTCGCTGAGACCGTGAGGAAGGTTACCAGCCCATTGCCTCGTCGGGGTCATCGTCCTCCCAATCGCCCAGCTTTTCAGCACCGAATTCCAGCTCGCCCGGCCCTTCTTCGTCATCCTCGTCCCAGTCGTCGTCCTCGTCGTCATCCTCATCCTGCTGCAGGATCCAGAGGTGCTCGGCATCACGGTCATCACCGTCGAGCGGCCTTTCGGCCCAGCCACCACCGGTCATCGTAGCTTCTCCATATACGGGAAATGCAACTGATTTCGCCGCTTATTAAAAGAGCGCCGGCTCCGTGTCAAGAGCCGTTGCAAACGGTGCGTTCGGTGTGGCTTAGGATAGGCGCGATTACCCCCGCCGACCGGCGGTCAGCCCGCCGTTACCTCCCGTCGATCGCGCTTTCGTTCGTGGTTGGTGAGCATGCGCTTTCGCAGCCGGATCGCGTCGGGCGTCACCTCTACCAGTTCGTCGTCCCGTATGAACTCGAGCGCGTGTTCGAGGGTGATCTCGCGCGGGGGCTCCAGGGCGATGGCTTCATCCGCTCCCGATGACCGGACGTTGGAGAGCTTCTTCCCCTTGATGACGTTGACCTCGAGGTCGTTGTCCCGGGTGTGTTCACCGACGATCATGCCGTTGTACACGGCCTCCGTCGGCCGCACGAACATCGTGCCTCGTTCTTGAAGATTGAACAGTGAATATGCCGTGGCGACGCCTTCCAGCATGGACACCAGGGCGCCCGTCTTTCGGACCTCCACCTCGCCGGCCCATGGGCCGTAGCGCTCGAACTGACGGTGCAACGTGCCTTCGCCACGGGTCTCGGTGAGGAACTCGGAGCGGTAGCCCGTGAGGGCGCGAGACGGAACGGAAAAGTGGAGCCGGACCATGCCTCCGTCCCCCTTCTCCATATCCATCATGTCGCCCTTCCGCTCTCCCAGGCCGCTCATCACCACCCCGATCATTCCCTCGGGCACGTCCGCCACGACCTCCTCGTACGGCTCTTCGATCCCGCCGTCCTCGCCGAGGTGGGTAATCACGTGGGGCCGGGAGACGCTGAACTCGTACCCTTCCCTCCGCATCGTCTCCATGAGGATCGACAGGTGCAACTCGCCACGACCCGCCACGCGAAACCGGTCCGGCTCTTCGGTCTCCTCGACGCTGAGCGCCACGTTCGTATGGACCTCGCGGAAGAGCCTCTCGCGCAGCTGTCTCGACGTCACGAAACGTCCCGAGCGACCGGAGAAAGGCGAAGTGTTGGGCCGGAATTCCACGGAGAGGGTCGGAGGCTCTACGGCGATTCCCTCCAGGCGGGCCGGCGCGTCCGGGTCGCACAGCGTGGAACCGACTTCGGCTTCCTCGATGCCCGCGATGGCCACGATCTGCCCTGCCCGGGCCTCCGGCACCTCCACGCGCGACATGGCTTCGTACGCGTAGATCTTGGGAATCCGTACCGCCGCATCGGGGGTGTCGGAGTCGAGGCCCCACACGGCCACGGTCTCCCCTTCCCTCACTACACCATTCTCCACCCGCCCGATCGCCATGCGTCCCAGGTACGGCGAATAGTCCAGTGTCGAGACCAGGAGCTGGAAGGGGGCCCCCGGCAGACCACTCGGGGCGGGGACCGAATCCACGACCGCGCGAAACAGCGGCGCCAGGTCGGTGCCCATCTCCGACGGGTCCGTCGAGGCCCATCCGTCCCGTCCGGACGCGTACAGGAACGGAGCATCGAGCTGGGCATCGGTGGCCTCGAGCTCCATCAGCAACTCGAGTACCTCGTCGTGCACTCGCTCGGGATCGGCGTCCGGCCGGTCCACCTTGTTGATGATCAAGACCGGGTGCAGCCCCAGTTCGAGTGCCTTCCGCGTCACGAACCGGGTCTGCGGCATCGGTCCCTCGAAGGCGTCCACCAGGAGGAGCACGCCGTCGACCATGCGCAGGATCCGCTCGACCTCGCCGCCGAAATCTGCGTGTCCGGGCGTGTCGACGATGTTGATCTTCACCCCACCGCCGCCGGGAGCATCCCAGCGAACGGAAGCGTTCTTGGAGAAGATCGTGATGCCGCGCTCCTTCTCCAGCGGGTTGGAGTCCATCATCCGCTCCTCGACCCGCTGACCTTCCCGGAACGAGCCCGTCTGCCGCAGCATCTGGTCCACGAGCGTGGTCTTGCCGTGGTCCACGTGAGCGATGATGGCAATATTTCGTATGGAGTCCAATGGACCTCGATTCCCCGTCGTTTGTAGTCGTCAGCAAAGAGCGAGCGAGGGCTTCCGGCGCACCTCGCGACCGCCCGCTTACCCTCCGTATTCGGGAAAGTTCGCGGCCGAGAGGCGTCGAACATTTGCTGTCGGTCCGCGCGCCGGGGTAGTTTGGCTACGCGAACCGCGTCGCACCACTTCGAGCCACGGGCGGACCATGAAGACCACTCGCCGATACCTCCGAGAACGGACCTCCGGGATCGTCTTCATGATAGCCCTGGCGGGCATCGCCGGCCTGGCCGCTTGCGGTCAATCGTCCGCCATGGGGGAGGCGAACTCGCTGATCATCGTCGCCGATGACGCGCTGTGGGACGAGGTCGAGGCGCAAACGTACGAGGCCCTCGAGCGCACCACGTACACGACGCGGAACGAGAAAATCTTCAACGTCACGCAGACCGGGCCCGATTCTCCCGAAATCAACGAACTCCTTCTGTGGCGGCAGATTCTCGTGTTCGGCACCCCGGACGATCCGGGCGTGCGGATGATCGCCGAGAAGGTCGATCGCGCCTCTGTGGAGCCCGGCGAGGTCGTACAGGCCTCCAACGTGTGGGCCCGCGGGCAACTGGCTACGGCCGTGGTGCTTGAGCCCGGGCGGGAAGCCGAGTCGTGGCTCGAACACCTGCCTGCACTCTCCGAGCATCTCGAGCAGCAGTTCCGGGACTACGTGCTCAGGCGAATGTTCGTCAGCGGGGCGGACACCGCCACCAGCAACTTCCTGAGGGCGGAGTTCGGGTTCACGCTCGAGGTCCCGCGCGTGTACCGGCGGGTCGATCGCGGCGAGGGCGTGGTCCTGATCCGAAACGACAACCCGGATCCGAGCGAGTTGATCCGGTCGATCCTGATTCAGCGCGGCGAGGCGGTCGACTCGATGACGCCATCGATGGTCTACGTGTGGCGTGCGACGATCGACGACACACACTACAACGTCCCGCAGGACTTCGACGTGATCCCGAACACCGGCCGGAGCTTCAATCTCAATGGCTCGGAAGCCGTCGAGGTTCGTGGAACGTGGAAGGACCGCGCGGCTTACCCGGCGGCTGGGCCCTTCGTGGCCCGGGCCGTTCGGTGTGGAGGAGACGTGATCTACCTCGACGCGTGGCTCTATTCGCCGAATCCCCGTCGCAGCAAATACGAATACATGACGCAGCTGGAGGAGATCCTGGACTCCTTCAGATGTGAGGCGGTTCCCTGAGCACCGGCTCCCGCGAAGCCCTGACTCGGACTCTCACCGACGCTCGCCGGGGAGACAAGGAAGCGGCCGACGCGCTGTTCTCTCAGGTGTACGACGAGTTGAGAGCCGTAGCCCGCAGACAGCTTGGGCGCCGGCAGAGCCAGACCCTCGACACGGCGGGCCTCGTTCACGAAGCCTACATCCGCATGGTAGACGTGAGCGGCATCTCGTTCGAGGACCGAGCTCACTTTCTGTCGTACGCCGGCTCGGCCATGCGCACCATCCTCATCGATCACGCCCGCAGGCGGGCTGCCGCAAAGCGGGGCGGCGGCGTCCGAGCATCCACGCTCGATGAAGAGATGACCCCGGCCGAGCGGCAGGCCGAGGAGCTGTTATCGATCGGAGATGCCCTGGACGAGCTCGAGCAGATGTCCCCCCGACTCGCCCGCGTCGTCGAGTGTCGCTTCTTCGCCGGTATGACGGATTCGGAGACGGCAGCGGCACTGGGGGTGGCGGATCGCACTGTCCGACGCGATTGGACGAAGGCCAGGGCCTGTTTGCACGCGGCCCTGGCCGATAGCGATTGGGACGGCCGCTGAACGGCCGCCAGCGTCTCCGCTAAGGGTCGCGTCAGTGACCCTGCCGTGAGAGTGAACAGCCCCGTGCGGTGCAGGCCGAAATTGTCTTTGCAGCCCGGCATGTCCAGTGTGACCGTACCGGATACGACTGTCGAGCTCTGAGTTGCGACGGCCACGCCGAGATAGACACCTGCCAGCGCACCTCCCACAACCTGGAATTCAATCTCGAGATTGTCTTCGTCCGTGACGAGGGCGAACCCCTGAACATCACCCCCGATCGAACCACGAAAGTCGGCAAAATCGTTGGCTCCGGTGGGATCATAGCCGGAAAAGTCACCCATTTCCCCG
>CAYWLF010000161.1:0-6027 GCA_964458875.1 uncultured Gemmatimonadota bacterium | reverse complement strand
CTGTCGTGAGGATCTCGACCTCGGGCACATCGCTCACGATCGACAGGCCCTCGCCCATCGAAAACGTGGTGGCGACGATGTGGTTCCACGGAAGGCGACGCCAGCGCAGAGCGAAGTACGCGCTCAACTCAGGAATCCAGGCGCCGCTCGGCTGGGCCCTGGCGTTGACCTTCCCACCGACCTGAAAGCGGGCGGCGAGATTGCGATCGAAGAATCGCCCGAACCCGGTGGTGGGGGAAATCGTGTAGGTCACATCCAGCCCGTAGACATCCTCGCCGGCGTAGTCCCAGATGAAGCGGACAGTGCGGCCCAGGGTGTGGTGGTTGGACCAGCCCCTGAAGGCCATCACAGACCAGGGTGTCAAGTCCAGGACGTCGTTGGCGTCGGGAGAACGCGTGTCTGCGGCTACAGTGTCGGGCACGACATCCTGAGCTTCCTCCTGCCCGATAGCGGCTCCGGGAAGCATGGCCGCACACACCCCAATGAGAAGAGGTGCTTGAATCCGGGAAGATATCTTCCCAAAATGGCCAAAGCCGTGTCGGTGTCTACTGAGCCTCGTCATGTCGGAAATGTACTGCAGGGGTCCTTGTTCCGCGCTGGTCAGACGGAAGCCAACGTCGGCGTGGCCAAGGGAACCTCTAGCCGCGCTCTCTCACGATCTCATCGAGCCTCGCTCGGGCGGCCTCGACGCGCGGCTGCAAGTCCGGATCGGCGTCGGTCCACAGCTCGACGAAGCGTCCGTAGTACCCGGCTGCTTGCTCGAGATCACCGCGCTCGTCGTAGCGCTCCGCCAGGCGAATCAGGGTGATCGGGTATTCCCTCGCCTGCCGATGGATTCCCAGGAGGTCCCCGTACCCGAGAGCCATCTCGTACCGGACAACAGCTGAGTCGGCCATCCCCGCCCGATCGTAGGCGCGGGCGAGGTCCCAGCTCAGGAGGTGATCACCGAGAGTCGGATAGAAAGAGTCGTAGTCCCGCTCCGCCTGCTGGAGAGACGCCACGGCATCGGCGAACCGACCCTCACCGTATGCGATCAGTCCTTCGAGCCACGCGTCCTCGCCGGCCCTCTGCGGAGCCGGTAGCGACGCGTAGCGGTTGCTGACCCTGCGATCCGCGGCGATCCAGAAACGCGTGTCGTCGGACCGGCCCGCCTGCGCGTAGAAGTACGCCTGGTCCAGCGCGGCGTCCACCGTATCGATCGTACCGGCCGCCTCCAGGGCCTGGTCCAGAATCCGAGCCGCCCCGACCCGCTGCTGGCGCACCTGGAGCTCCGTCCAGGCCTGCCAGCCTGCCAGGGCGATCGGATCGTCGTAGGTCCGCGAGTCCTGCCACAGGCGCTCAGCCAGCGTCAGGCGCCCTCGTGCCAGGGCGACGGTTGACTGGCCCGACAGTCCCCAGCGTCGGCCCGCCGAGCTGCTGCCGCGGACCAGGATGTCGGCTTCCGACTGCGCGGCGTCGTAGTCCCATTCGGTGGCATGGAAACCGACCCGAATCCGCGGTACCCACGGCTGACCGGCTACCTGGCTCTCCAACGAGTCGATCACTGCGATCGCCGAGTCTCGATGACCCTCCCAATGGAGTCCACCGGCGAGGTTGACGTATGCGTTCGGCGAGTAGGGATCCAACTGGACGGCACGCCTCAGGAGGTCGTTCGCCCCAACTACGTTCGCCTGGGCGAAGTACAGAATGGCGAGGTTGTTGAGCGCCCAGGTGTCGTTGGGATACTGATCCAGAAGAGTCCGGTAGGCCGTGATCGAGGCGTCGATGTCATTCGTGACCGTCGAATGGTACGTCCCGAGGGTCATGTAGCGTTCGCGATCGGTCAGCAGCTCCCGGAACTCATACGCGCGCGAAGCTGCGGTCCGCGCGGCCGCATCGTCTCCCTGGGAGGAGTGCTGCACGGACAGCTTTCGCCAAGCCATCGCGAATGTGCTGTCGATCTCGATAGCCTCGAGAAGCAGCGACTGTCCGAGATCCCGGTCGCCCGTGTCGATGGCGACCAGCGCCTGCGAGTACTTGCGGAGGGCCTCCAGAGAGGTCGTGGTCGCGCGATCGAGGGGTGCGCTCGCCCGGATCGACCCCAGAGACTCTCCCATGCGCTCGCGCATGCGCCGCGAGAGGCGGTCTATCGTCTCGAGCACTTTCGTCGAGTCGGCAGCGTTCTCGCGTACGTTCACCAGGTCCTGGCCGGACTCCGCCGCTACCAGCCTGGCCGTGAACACGTAGCTGCCTCCGACCCTGGCCACATCGCCCGCCACTACCGCCTTGATGCCTTCGCGGATTGCCGCCTCTAGCGCCAGCTCTTCGTCGAGCGGGGTGTCGGTGGCCCGCTCCATTCGCTCCAAAACCGCGGAGATGAATGCCGGATCGGCGACGTTGACCGTGGGCGACTGCGACAGGTCCACCCGAAAGGCCATGGTGGCCGCTTCGGCCATGTCCGAATCCCCCGCGAACTCCGAGAGAATGATCCGCTCACCGTCCTCGATCAGACCCTTGGCCACAAGCGTCCCGGCTGCCCCGAGCCCTGCCCGGCGGGCAAACGCATATCCGCCCATGACGGTGAGGAAGAGCGTGGCAGCCGCCGCGCCACCGAGCAGCGAGTTCTTCCAGGTGAAGAGGTGGCGTTTGTCGAGGGGCAGTTCGGGCGCATGTGAGGCTGGCGGTGACTCGGCGGGTGCCTGCACCGGCGTCTCCAGGGCGCTTTCGGCGCGGTCGGCCTCGGAAGTGCCTCCCCTGCCCTGGATGATCGCCGTGGCCAGCATCATCGGGAGCCCGATGAGCAGCAGCACGAGGGCGAACGGAAACACCCAGGTCGGCAGACCCATGTTCTGCGTCAGGACGTCCACCACCTGGAGGACGGCCCACGACACGCCGACGTATACCGCCAGCACCTGCCATACGGAGCGCCGGTGCGTCTCCCGGAGGAGGTTCTTCATCCGCGCTCCCTCACAATTTCTTCCATGCGGGCCCGGGCGGCCTCGACGCGGGGCTGAAGCTCCGGGTCGGCGTCAGCCCAAAGGTCGACGAACAGACCGTAGTAACCGGCGGCCCGCTCGAGGTCACCCATCTCATCGTAGAGCTGGCCAAGGCGCTCGAGAGTCCAGGCCTTCCAGACGCCGTCCACCCACATCCGGAAGTTGAACGCCGGCGCGAGATACTTCTCGTAGTAGACGGCCGCCGAGTCGGGCTTCCCCCACAGGTCGTAGGCGGTTCCCACGGCGTGGTCGGCACAGGGCTGACACCCGTAACCCCAGTCCGCCCCCCGGAGTGCGGGGATCGCTTCGGCGTACCGCCCCTCGGCCACGGCGACCCACGCGTCGGCGGTCCCGAATCCAAGCCGCGATCGGTCGGCCAGTGGCCCGAGTTCTGCCCTCTGGTCGGCCAGCAGTTCCTTCGCCCAGTCCACCCGGTCCAGACGGGCGAGCAATGACGCAATGCCCGACGTCGGGCGATCCAGGGGCGCAATCTCTTCTAGCGGATGCGCATCGAGGGCGGACTCGAGCCGCTCGATCGCACCTTCCGCATTCCCCAGCGAGTACTCCAGGCTTGCCCGAAGCATGGAGGCATTGAGCGCATGAGGGCTTTCCCTGCGCTCGGCCGCGTCGATTGCAGCGGCGAGCGACACATCACCCGCAGCGATCCTCCCCGCCTGCGCGTCCAGGAGCCAGTCGGCCGTGTGCGTCCATGCCTGCCAGTACAGGTCGGCGCTCTCCGTCTGCCGAATCTCGGCGTTGAGCCGGCGGGCCTCCTGTGGATCACCGCGCATCTGTTCGAAGACGACCTTCCACGAGCGCCAGTCGGGGGCGTTCGGCTCGAGCGCGGTGGCAGAGTCCAACCACAATTCAGCCTCGTTCAGATTACCCAGGTTGGCGTGCACGACGCCCACGTTGGCGGCGGTCAGCGCCCTTGTCGTGTCCATCTCATGAGCGCGGCTGTAGTACTCGAGGGCCTTCTCCCAGTTGCGCTGGAAGTAGTAGATTACCCCGATGTTGTTCACGGCCGACATTCGCTCTGGAGCTACCTGGAGCAGGTTCTCGTAGGCGACGATTCCCGCCGCGCCGTCATCCTCGATATTGATGTGATACGTGGCCGTGACCGCCCATTTCTCCATTTCCGTGAGCCGATCCCGGTGCTCGTACGCCTTGGCGTAGGCCCAGTACTGGCGCGACCAGTCCTCGAACTTGTTCTGCAGGAAGATCCCGATGCCGTGGTAGGCCATGGCGAACGTCGAATCGACCTCGATCGCCTGCTCCAGTAGTGCGATGGCGGCGTCGAGGTTGCCCTCATCCCGCTGCACGCCGGCCTCCGTGAACTTCCGCAGCGCCTCGAGAGAACTGGTGCTCACCTGCGCCAGGGCCGGGCTCTTCCGCATGCTGGTGTAGGACTCGCCGATCTGCTCGCGGAGGTCCCGCGAGATCTCGTCGATCGCCTCGATGATCCGGCTCGAGTCCGCGGCCGTCGTCCGAGCATTGGCGAGAAGATCTCCCGCAGGCGTCACGAGATGAGCCGTGATCACGTAGGAGCCGCCGGCCGACAGGATCTCGCCGCCGACCACGGCGGCGAGGCCCTCTCTCTCGGCAATCTCACGGGCGGTCTCCTCGTCGAGGCGCGTGCCCCGGGGCCGCTGCATGCGCGTCAAGGCGCCCTCGACCGTGCGTGGACTCACCAGCCGGACGATATCGGACTGGGAGAGGTCCACCCGGAGCGCCTCGGCAGCCATCCGGCCGAGCATGTCGTCTACTGCCTCGAAGTCGGCCACCAGGAGCTCGGACCGCTCATCGATCAAGCCCTTGGCCACCAGCGATCCCACGGGGCCGATGCCCCGGTTCCGCATGAACATGAAGCCCGTGGTGACGATCGCGAGGAGTGCGAAGGCGGTGGCGCCACCGATGAGGGCTTTGCGCCAGGTGAAGAAGTGATGGGGCGCCAGCTCTCCCGTTTCGGCTTGCGCTGCATCGCCCGTAGCAGGCAGCGCATCCCGGGCGGTGGCGGGTTCATCGGCGGCACCTCCGGCCCGCGCCGCGAAACGCGCCTGAATTACGGCCGTACCCAACATGATCGGGAACCCGATCAACAAGAGCACCACGGCAAACGGGAAGACCCAGTCCGGGAGCCCCATGTTGTCCTTCAGGACATCCACCACCTCCAGTACACCCCAAGAGGCACCCATGTAGAGGACCAGCACCTGCCATACGGAGCGGCCACCCGCCTGGCCGATCAACTGTCCGAATCCGCTCTTCTCAGCCATCAGCCGCGTTCCCTCACGATTTCCTGCATTCTTGCGCGGGCTGCCTCAACTCGCGGCTGCAACTCCGGATCCGCGTCCTCCCACAGTTCGACGAACTGCGCGTAGTGCAGGGCCGCGTTCTCCAGGTCCCCCTGCTCGTCGTACAAACGGCCGAGGCTCTCATGTGCCGGGGCGCGAAATGTGGCATCCAGCCACACATTGAAGTTGCTTGGCGTCTCCAGGTACTGCACGTAGCGGGCGATCGCCGAGTCCGCCTGGCCCGAGGCATCGAACAGGAGCGCGAAATCGGCCGGGAGGCAGCGGGCGCAGCCGCTCGCCGGTTGCTTGCGCAATTCCGAAAGCGCCCGGTCCGCGTCGCCTTCCGATAGTGCCAGCCACGCCTCGAGGTCGTGCTCGTGGCGGCGCTGGATTTCCAGGTACCGCGGGCTCACCTCCGCGTCCCGGCTGGCGAGGAGGTCTCGCGCGAACTGCGTCTCGCCAGCGCGTGCGGCGATGGTCGCCGCCCAGATCCAGGGCCGATCGAGGACGGGCAACCTGTCGGTTGGAGTCTCGACCAGTGCGCGTTTCAACTCTGCGACGGCTCGCGCCGTATCGCCCACTACCGTGAGCAAAGCACCGGCCCTCGCTAACCCCCGCCCGAGGTCCGCCCCCGGATCGCCTCTCTGTGCGTTGGCCTCCGCCCATTCGTCGAACAGAGCATCCGAGGCTTCCAGTCGACCATGCACGAGTTCGAACCTTCCAAGCGATCTCTTAGCGAAGGCGACTATACCTATTTGAGA
>CAYWLF010000160.1:0-6045 GCA_964458875.1 uncultured Gemmatimonadota bacterium | reverse complement strand
GAGACCAGCAGGAAGAAGCTCTCGTCGGCATGGGCGCGCAGCCAATCGGCGGCCAGTTTGAACTCCTCGGACGAGTACTGCTCGATCCAGTCGGCATAGCGCTGGTCCGCCGGCCGATCACCGGCGGCCATGAGGCGTGCGATGTGGACGTATCCCCACGCGCACGGGAGCAGTGCCGCGACCAGGTCGGCCAGGTCGCCATCGGCCGCGGTCCTGACGAGGAAATCCGTGTAGGCCCGGGTCGTGGGCCACATTACCTCTCTTTCCAGGTCTGGCAATCCGATCCCGAACCGGGCGGCGTACGCCCGGTGGAGATCCATCTCGGTGTTGAGGGTGAGGTGCAGAGCCGCGGCGTACCAGCCCATCGATTCCAATCGGTCGGCCCTGGCTGCCGCCCACGCGAACACCCGCGAGAACTCGGCTAGATAGAGATAGTCCTGGCGGACCCAGCGTTCGAACACTGTCGGATCCAGGCTGCCGTCCGCGATTCCCTTGACGAACGGGTGGGCCGCCTGTGCATCCCAGATATCCTTCGCCGCCTCGTACAACTCGTCCGTGAAGTTCACAGCACTACCTCGCACCCCATGGTGAGCCGCTAGTTCGTCGATGGAATCCCGGGCCAGCTCTCGCCGGTCATGGCCATCTCCCAGAAGGCAACTTCGTATCGGACGGTCGTCTCGAACGCTTCGACCATCCGCCCGAGTCGATCGGGACCCGCCTCGGCCGCCAGCTTGTCCAGCTCAACCTCAAGGTAGGCGACGTACGCTCCGAACTCCGGACCGGCCCAGTTTTCGACGAAGGGCCACCAGGGCGACTCGTGGTCGAGGCCGTCCCGAACCATCCGCCACGAATCGTGATAGGCCCTCTCCGCAGCGTACAGCACAGTGTAAGCCTCCTCGTAGGAGGCGTTCTGCGCGGTCGCCAGAAGGAACTGGATGTAGGCGTGCGTGGTGAAGGAAGGTTGGGAACCCCTGATCTCGACGCCCACCGCATCAGCCCGTTCCTCGAACAACCGAAGTTCCCGAATGAGCGCCCCGATGGCTTGGGTCATGGGTTCCCAGTGACTGGCGGGGCCCTTGGGGATCAGCGCCGCCAGGAAGGGAATTGCGGCTTCGACGAACAGATAGTCCTGCCGCATCCACGCGGCGAACGTCTCGTGGGGGATGGTTCCGTCGCGCGTCTGGACAAGGAACGGGTGGTTGAGCATCCGTTCCCACAGCGGCGCGAGCCTGGCCAGCTGCGTCTCGCAAAAGCTCATACGCTCTCCCGGCGGATCGGAGCGGCGCCCGTCAATGGTCCCCTGGGTCTCCTTGATTCGATCCCGCACGGTACAGGACCACGTGGGCCTTCTCCAGTGTGACCAGACCCCCTGCGATCATTCCATCCATCAGGGGAAGGACCTCCTGGATCTTCTCGTCGGTGTCCACCACCTCGACGATAATCGGCAGGTCCATCGAGAGACGCAGCAGGCTCCCCGTGTGTATCCGGGCGCTGGCCCCAGTGTCACCGTCCGCCGCCCGATCGAGTCAGCTCGCCTTCAGGAGCGCTTTCATGTAATCGCGATTCAACATCGCGATTACATCGAGCTTGATCTCCTTCGGGCAGGCATTCTCGCAAGCGCCATGATTGGTGCAAGAGCCGAATTGCTCAGCCTCCATCGTCAGGATCATGTCCAGCACTCGGCCGTAGCGTTCCGGCTGCCCCTGCGGAAGCAGGTTCAGATGGGCCGCCTTGGCCGAGGTGAACAGCATCGCCGAAGCATTGGGGCACGCCGCCACGCAAGCGCCGCACCCGATGCAGGAGGCCGCGTCCATCGACTTCTCAGCGTTGTCCTGGCGCACGAGAATCGCGTTGGCTTCCGGAACGCTGCCAGTACGGACGCTGATGTAGCCGCCCGCCGCCACGATTCGATCGAATGAGGACCGGTCGACGAACAGGTCCTTCTGCACGGGGAATCCGTCCGCGCGCCACGGCTCGATCCAGATTTCGTCGCCATCCTTGTACTCGCGCATGTGGAGCTGGCACACCGTCGTGCGCTTCCAGGGCCCGTGCGGGCGGCCATTGATCACCATCCCGCAGGTGCCGCAGATCCCCTCGCGGCAGTCGCTGTCGAACGCGATCGGTTCCTGACCCTGCGACTCGAGGTCCTCGTTCACCACGTCGAGCATCTCGAGGAAGGACATGTGCTCGCTGGCGTCGGTCTCGTACGTGACGAACCGTCCTTTTACCGACGCACCGGCCTGCCGCCATACGTGAAGTTTGAGTTTCATTACTTGTAGCTCCTCTGCGTGGGAGGAACGTTTTCGAACTCCAAGGGCTCCCGGTGCTCCCGGGGAGCCGTGTCGGCGCCGGTGTACTCCCACACGGTCACGTGCGTGAAGTTCTCGTCGTCGCGCCTCGCCTCCCCTTCCGGCGTCTGGTGCTCATCACGGAAGTGGCCGCCGCACGATTCCTCGCGAACCAAAGCATCGAGGCACATGACCTCGGCAAGTTCGAGGAAGTCGGCGACGCGGCCAGCCCGCTCGAGAGTCTGGTTGAGGGACTCTCCGTCCCCCACGACCTTGGCGTTCTCCCAAAATTCCTGTCGGAGAACCGGGATCTTCTCGAGCGCTTGCTTCAGGCCGTCCGCACTGCGGCCCATGCCGCAGTAGTCCCAGACGATCCTGCCGAGTTCCTTGTGGAAGCTGTTGATCGTCCGGTCTCCGTCGAGGGCCAGCAGGCGGTTGTTGCGCGACTGGACCTCCTCCAGCGTGCCGCGGACTTCAGCAGCATCCTCGGCCACCGGATCCAGCTTCGCCTGCGCCAGGTAGTCGGCGATCGTGTACGGGAGGACGAAGTACCCGTCCGCGACACCCTGCATGAGTGCGCTCGCACCCAGCCGGTTGGCGCCATGATCCGAGAAATTGGCTTCTCCGATCGCGTACAGCCCCGGTACGGTGGTCATCAGGTTGTAGTCCACCCACAAACCGCCCATCGTGTAGTGCGGAGCCGGGTAGATGCGCATCGGGACCTTGTAGGGGTCTTCGCCGGTGATTCGTTCGTACATCTCGAACAGGTTTCCGTACCGCGCCTCGATGACGTCCGCGCCCAAGCGCTGGATGGCGTCCTCGAAGTCCAGGTACACCCCGAGCTTTGTGTCACCGACGCCCTTCCCCTGGTCGCACATGTCCTTGGCGCGGCGTGAAGCCAGATCCCGCGGAACGAGGTTTCCGAACGCCGGATACATGCGTTCCAGGTAGTAGTCGCGCTCGACCTCGGGGATGTCCCCGGCCGCCCTGCCGTCTCCCGCCGTCTTGCTTACCCAGATGCGACCGTCGTTGCGCAGGGACTCACTCATCAGGGTGAGCTTGGACTGGTAGTCGCCGGCCACCGGGATGCAGGTCGGGTGGATCTGCGTGTAGCACGGATTGGCGAATCCGGCCCCCCGCCGATAAGCCCGCCAGGCCGCCGTGACGTTGCAGTACATGGCGTTCGTGGACAGGTAGAACGCGTTCGAGTACCCCCCCGTTCCGAGGGCGACGGCGTCGGCAAGATGCGCTTCGATCTTCCCCGTAACCAGGTGGCGGGTCACGATCCCACGGGCCTGACCGTCCACAAGGATGACATCCAGCATCTCACACTGGTTATAGAGCTTAACCTGCCCGCGGTGAACCTCTTTCATAAGGGCCTGGTAAGCCCCCAGCAGCAGCTGCTGTCCCGTCTGCCCGCGGGCGTAGAACGTTCGCGACACCTGGGCGCCACCGAACGAACGGTTCGCCAGCAGGCCGCCGTATTCGCGTGCGAACGGGATTCCCTGGGCCACGCACTGATCGATGATCTCGTTCGAGACCTCGGCCAGCCGGTAGACGTTCGCCTCGCGGGCCCTGAAGTCGCCGCCCTTCACCGTGTCGTAGAACAGCCGGAAGATGCTGTCACCGTCTCCCTGGTAGTTCTTGGCGGCGTTGATTCCACCCTGGGCCGCGATGCTGTGAGCGCGCCGCGGGCTGTCGTGGTACGTGAAACAGCTCACCTGATAGCCAAGCTCTGCGAGCGTAGCGGAAGCCGAGGCGCCGGCAAGACCGGAACCCACCACGATTACGTGGTATTTCCGCTTGTTGGCCGGGTTCACCAGCTGCATATCGAACTTATGCTTCGTCCACTTCTGGTCGATGGGACCGGAGGGGACCTTCGAGCGCAGCTCCATGTCTCCCTCCCCTCTACTGGAGCATCCCGGCGTAGACGGCCACCGGGAATGACAGGTTCACGAGCACCACCACGAGGGCGACACCAAGCGCCAGGGGCTCACGCCACTTCTTGATGCGCGGTCCGTCCAGGCCCATGGTCTGGAATGCGCTCCAGATCCCGTGGTACAGGTGCAGTCCCAGCGCGAGCATGGCCACGAAATACACGGCCACGACGGGCGGGGAGCGGAAGCCGGTGACGAAGTTGTGGTACGCGTCCCCGGGTACGAAGTCCGGGTGCAGCGTACCCGTCGTCAGGTGCAAGATGTGGTAGACCACGAACAGGAGGAGGGCCACGCCGCCCCAGCGCATGGTGCGCGACGCATAGTGGAATATCAGCTTCTCCTGCTTCTTGTACTTCTGCCCACGTGCGGCCCAACTCTGCCGCGACGTCTGCCAGGCAGCCACCGTGTGGATCAGCAAGAAGGCGATGAGGCCAAGTCGGAAGACCCACAGGAACCACTCGTGACCGAGGAACGGCTCGCCGAAGCTCCGGAGCCCTTCCGCGTAGTGGTTAAAGGCCTCGGGTCCGAGATAGACCTTCAGGTTGCCGAACATGTGAACGATCACGAACAACACGAAGATCGCACCTGATACAGCCATCGTGTACTTCTTGCCAACCGAGGTGCTGTACAGGGAGTAAACCCGTCTCATAGGCCACTCCTCAGATCGAGGATCGGTGAGGATAACTCCGCATGATATAGGCACGTGCACTCTGTCACAAGACACTTGCGGACCCTCGGTGGCACGCCGAAATCGGGCTCACTGGTGCAAGTGTTGTTGCCCTTCGGTGGAGGGAGTAGACTGTGGCTCGGCTTCGCAGTTTCCTATTGCAGGAGAACACCATGCGCAATTGGTTCGCGGTCGTTGGATTGACGCTTGCCGCGGCGGGCTGTTCGGGTATCTCGACGAACTCCGACTGGGACGAGACATTCGATTTCAGTGGTCTCTCGACGTATGCGTGGATGGACCAGGGCGTCGAAGGAGGCGTCAGCGAGATCATGCTGCGCCGCATGTACGCTGCCGTCGATGGCGACCTGGCGTCGAAGGGGTTCAGCAAGACTGACGAGTACTCGGCCGATGTGCTGTTCGCCTACCACACGGGTACCCAGGACCAGCAGCAGTACGACACGTACGGGTACGGAGCCGGTGGGTGGTGGGGCGGCTACTGGGGCGGCGGTATGACGACAACCACCGTTCGCACCTACACCGAAGGCACGCTCATCCTGGATGTGATCGACCGCGAGAAGAACGAACTGGTGTGGCGTGGTAGCGCCTCCAAGACGATCGACGAGATGGACTCACCGGAGCAGCGTGTCCGGACCATCGAGGCCGCCGTCGAAAAGCTGTTGAAGAACTTTCCGCCGAACTGACCCCCGCGAATTCCGGGTCCCGGCGATACGCGGCGCCCGGAATTCACCGCTCCCAGTATCTGGCCTTGTGGGGTAGAATCCCGCGAAGGCCGCCCGTCGGATCCGCGACGTCACCCAGGTGCCGTGGAATCACGTGCACGTGGGCGTGCGAGATCGTCTGCCCGGCCGCGAGACCGTCGTTGATGCCGACAGTGAACCCGTCGGGCCCGTGCGTTGAACGAAGCTCGTTTCGCACGGTCGCCACCAGGTCCCACATATCGTCCCACTCGTCCCCCGACAGGTCGAACACGCTCTGGACGTGCCGGCGCGGGAGGACCAGTGTGTGACCATCGGTAGCCGGATACAGGTCGGGTGTGGCAATCGTAAGATCTCGGCCGATCCAGATTCGCTCGGCCGGCGGATCGCAGAAAGGACAATCGGGATCCACGGCGGGCTCCTCGAATGGGTGCCGT
>CAYWLF010000159.1:0-6060 GCA_964458875.1 uncultured Gemmatimonadota bacterium | reverse complement strand
GCGGCGATCCAGTTCATGCAATGCTCGTCGTTTCCCATGAGCAGATCCCCCGTCAGGATCCCGGCGCGGCTCTTCCCGTCGAGCGGATTCGTGATCACCGCCGTGATACCGGCCGCGATCGTCATGGAGAGGAAGGCTGAGTTCAACGCTTGCCGGCCGGGAAGTCCGAAGGAGACGTTGCTCGCGCCGCATACCGTGTTCAGGCCCAACTCGTCCCTTACCATACGCAGGGTCTCGAGGACGACTCTCCCAGCCTCGGGGGAGGCCCCGACGGGCAGCACCAGCGGATCGATGAGGACATCTGCCGCCGGGATTCCGTGATCCTGCGCTCGCGTCAGGATCGATCGGGCGACCTCGAGGCGCTTCTCAGCGCTCTCGGGAATCCCGTCTCCGTCCATCACCAGCCCGATGACCGCGGCTTCGTGCCGGGCCACCAGAGGCAAGACGGCCTCCATGCGATCGCTTTCGCCAGTGACCGAGTTGACCAGCGCCTTCCCCTCGTAGACCTCCAGGCCAAGGGCAAGGGCCTCGACTACGCTGGAATCGATGCAGAGCGGCACTTCGGTGAGCGACTGGACGAGCTCGACGACCTCGGCAAGAAGGGCCGGCTCGTCCACCATGGGGATTCCTGCATTCACGTCGAGGACGGAGGCGCCCGCCGCCACCTGGGCCACAGCATCGGAGCCGACGCGTTCAAGATTCCCTGCGGCCATCTCGGCCGCGAGGACCTTTCTCCCCGTCGGATTGATTCGTTCGCCGATGATGCAGACGGGGCGATCGGGTCCGATCGCGACCGTCTTCACCGAACTCAGGATGGTCTCCAAGCCACACCTCCCGCGGTCCTTGTCCTGACGTTCGCAACATACTAGGATGTTTCACATTATGAAAGCGAGTTTCAAAGATAGCCCGCCCGGGACGATTCCCGGAACCAGAGCGGTCCAGCGCGTCCTGTCCCTCCTGAAGGCCTTTCCTGAGAACAAGCCCAAGAGAAGCCTGACCGAGCTCGCTGCCGAAGCCGGGCTGAACAAGTCCACGGCTCACCGAATGTTGAGCGTCCTGGAACAGGAGGGGTTCGTTCACCGAGCACCCGAGAGCGGGCACTTCCAACTCGGTCCCGAGATGATCGTTCTGGGATCCCGAGCCCTCAGAGCGATGAACGTTCGGGAGGCGGCCCGCCCCGAGCTCGAGACGCTGGCCAAAGCCACCGGAGAGCATGCCACCCTGGAGTCGTTGGTCGACCGCGAGGTCCTGATTCTGGATGAAGCACGGGGCCGTGGCCTTCTGGGCCTCGACAGCTCGATCGGAACCCGGTGGCCGGCCCATGCCACCGCCACGGGAAAGGTGCTGATTGCCTTCGCCGCTGTGGCAATATCCGAACCGCCAAGTGGTCTGCCGGCGATCACGGACCATACGATCGTCTCGTGGGAGCGGTGGTCTCAGGTGCTCTCTGACGTCAGGGAGCGGGGCTATGCCACTAACGTCGAAGAGCTGGAGTACGGGTACACTTCCGTCGCAGCTCCCGTGCGCGACAGGGAGGGCCGGACGACCGCGTCGTTGAGCGTCGGCGGATCGATTCACCGCGTGACTCTGGATCGAATCCCCGCACTCGCGGAGAGCGTCATGGAGGCTGCGTCCCGGTTGTCGGAGCGGCTGGGGTATCGGCCCGACCACCCGGGGCCCCGCCCCCGCTAGCCATTGAAGAACAGGGGTACCTGATGAGACCGACACTCCGGTTTCTGGACGACCAGCTCATCGGCCGCATTCTTGACGAGGCCCGGGGCCTGCTTCGAACTCTCGGAGTGACGATCCACAACCAGGAGGTATTGTCTCTCCTCGGGGATCACGGGGCCGAGATCGATCGAGAGACCGAGCACACCACTCTCTCGGACAAGATCATCGACCGGGCGCTGGCGACCGCCCCAGGGCCTTTCAAGCTGTACGACGTGCTCGGCCACGAGACCCACGATCTTTCCGGAAACAACGTTCATTTCACCCCCGGCTCGGCGGCCATCAATATCCTGGACAACGCGACCGGCGAAATCCGTCGGCCCGCGACAACCGACTACATTCGATACGCGAAGCTCATGGGAGGCCTCAACCACATCGCCTCCCAGAGCACCGCGTTCATCCCTGGTGACGTGCCTGACGAGATCTCCGACAGCTACCGGCTCTTCCTGAGTCTCCTGACCTGCGAGAAGCCCGTTGTTACGGGCGCGTTCTCCGGCGAAGCCTTCGACCTGATCCGGGACCTTCAAGTCATCGTGCGGGGCAGCGCCGAGGAGCTGAAACAGAAGCCCCTGGCTGTGCTCTCGTGCTGCCCGACTCCAGCCCTCAAGTGGAGCGAGGCCACCAGCCAGAACGTCCTCGACTGCGCGCGGGCTTCCATCCCGGTCGAGTTCATTTCGATGCCCCTGTCCGGGTTCGTGGGTCCAGTCACCGTGGTCGGCACCCTGATCCAGCACACCGCCGAAACCCTGAGCGGGGTGGTGATCAGTCAGCTGGCCAACCCCGGGGCTCCGATGCTGTATGGAGGCGCCTCGGCCATCTTCGACATCCGCTACGAGACGACCCCCTTCGGCGCGGTGGAGACCATGATGACCGACTGCGCCCATACCGAGATCGGGAAGTACCTGGGCATGCCTACGCAGGCGTACACGGCCATGAGCGACGCGAAGCGCCTCGACGCGCAGGGGGGGTTGGAAACAGCAGTCGGGGCCACGCTCGGGGCGCTGGTCGGCACGAACAACATCTCCGGTCCCGGGATCCTGGACTTCATCAACTGCCAGAGTCTCGAGAAGCTGGTCGTCGACAACGAGATCTGCGGGATGACCTTCCGCATGCTGGAAGGCATCACGCCGCGGGAGGATTTTCCGGCGATGCCCCTTTTCGAGGAACTGCTTCGGGACAAGCACCTGATAATCGCCGATCACACACGGCGTCACCTGGGGGAAGAGATCCATTTCCCCGGACCCGTCATAGACCGGGCCAACCGCGCCCGATGGCAGGACGAGGGAAGCCTGAGTCTTCGCGAACGGGCCTCTGCCGAGGTGGACCGCCTGATCCAGGATGCTGAGCCTTCTCGCCTGGATGATGGAGTGAAGCAGCAGCTCGTCGAGCGCATGCAAGCGGCAGCCCGGGAGGCCGGAATGGACGACTTGCCGGCGAGAGATGCATGACCGGGATCATCCCGCTGGAGGCGATTGAGGTGGCGCCGAACCGCGAAATCGTCCTCCTGACGCAGGGCGTTCCCGAGGGCCACCCGGTTCCGGAGCGAGTGGATGGCCTGGTGGAGGAGGCGCGGGAGCTCTTCGAAACGCTGGCCAGGCCGGTCGGACTCATCGCCGGCATCTCCCCATCCGACTTCCTGGAGGTGTACGAGGGCGACGGCCGGAACGCGGGTAACTCTCCGCTGCCCGGGATCGCCGCGAGAGGGACGTTCCTGGCCCTCTTCGCCGCCACGCTGGGGGAGCCCGTCTGCCGGAAGATCAAGAACCTGTTCGAAGGAAGCGACGCGGCTCTCGGCTGCATGCTGGACGGCATCGCGTCGGAACGAGCGAACAGCGCGGCGAACCTCCTGGGCCGGACGTTCCTCGAATCACTGCGCCTGGATCGAGAGGCAGACCCGAGGACGAGTGTACTGCCATACAGTCCGGGGTATTGCGGGTGGCATGTCAGCGGCCAGCAGAAGCTCTTCGCCTGCCTGGACCCCGGGCAGATCGGCATCGAACTAAACGCAAGCTGTCTGATGTCGCCGATCAAGTCCGTGTCGGGGGTTCTGGTCGCCGGACCGGCGGAGATCCACGCCTTCGACAACGACTTCGACTTCTGCCTCGATTGCGACACGTGGGAATGCCGCGAACGTATCGCGTCGCTCGCCCACCTCCCACCCACGAAGACCGAACGGAGCTCGGAATGGCAATCCTGAACGATATTTCGAGGAACCTGATCGCCGGGGACGACACCAGGGTAGCCGAGCAGGTGGCGGAGGCGATCCAATCGAGTATGCCTGCAGCCGAAATCCTCGACGACGCCTTGATAGCCGGAATGGCCGTGGTGGGAGACCGGTTCCGGAAGCACGAAATGTTCCTGCCGGAGGTCCTCCTGTCCGCCCGAGCCATGGCCGCCGGGGTCGCACTGCTGAAACCGCTCCTCATCGCCGAGGAGGTGCCCAGTCGTGGCAAGGTGGTCCTCGGTTCGGTCCAGGGGGACCTTCACGATATCGGCAAGAACCTCGTGGGTATCATGCTCGAGGGAGCGGGCTTCGAGGTCGTGGACCTGGGGATCGACGTTCCGGCCGAGAAGTTCGTCGATACAGCCGTCTCCGAGGGGGCTTCGGTCATCGGTGTATCCTCCCTTCTCACCACAACGATGACGCAGATGAAGGGAGTCGTGGACCTGGTGGACGAACGTGACCTCTCAGGCCGGGTGAAGGTGATCGTTGGCGGCGCTCCGCTGTCCGCAGAGTTCGCTCAGTCCATCGGCGCGCATGGCTACGCGTACGACGCCGCCAGCGCCGTCGAGAAGGTCCTGACCCTCGTGGGAGAGGTTTAGGCCACGGGCCTCGCGGCCCTGAGTCGGCTACCGGGGCGCCGCGTCGACTCTCTTTACCCACTCGATGAGCCCACGGAAGTACGTCTCCTGGTCGTCGTACGGCGCCAGGTGGCTGCCGTTCTCGCAGTACAGGTAGCTGCCGTTGGGAAACTCGCCGGCCATCCACTCCATGTGCGCCGGGTCCATCGTGTCGTACCGGGCACCGATTACCAGTGTGGGAGTCTCGATCGACGCCAGGTCGGCGGTGCGGTCCCAGTCCTCGAGCGTTCCCCGTAGACCCAGCTCGCTGGGTCCCTGCATCATCACGTACACGTCCGAGTTGATGTTCGCGAACGACCGATTCACCGGCTCCGGCCACTCGTCGAGCGGCATGCGTAACACGTGGTGCACATAGTGCTGCTCCATCAGGAGTTCCACATAGCGGGGATTGCCGAAGTCTTCCGCGGCCTCGAGCGCCTCCATCTCGGCAAGGGCCACCGGGTCCATCGCCGGCTTCAACACCTCGTTGGCATAGGCGTTGTACGCCGGCCCGCTGGCCATCATGTTCGAAATAATCAGGCCCTTGAGGTGATCCTGGTACTTGAGGGCGTACTCGATCGCGAGGATACCGCCCCACGACTGTCCGTACAGGTAGAAGTTGTCCGGCCCGAGACCGAGGGCCTGCCGCACCTGCTCCACTTCCTCCACGAAACGGCCGACCTCCCACAGGGACGGATCATCCGGCTGGTCCGAGAAGTGGGACCCGAGCTGGTCGTAGTAGTAGTACTCGATTCCCGCACCCGGGAAGTAGCTGTCGAACGCCTCCAGGTATTCGTGCGTGGCCCCGGGACCGCCGTGAAGCAGCAATACCTTCATCGTCGGGTGATTGCCGATCCGCTTGGTCCACACGTTGAACGTGCCCGCCGGGGTTTCGATCGGAATCAGCCGTGCACCACCGCTCAGCGCATCGGTCCGGCTGGAGTAGTCGAGGTAGGTATCAGGGGCCGGTCCTTCCCGTGCTACATCGGCGCCGCAGGCGAACGAAGCCAGTACGGACAGGGCGAGAAGATACGATCGTTTCACGGTGAGTCTCCGCAATCGGGTTTCGGCCCCGGCCGATCAATCGGCCTGGGACATCCTTTCGAACACTGCCTCAAGGTCCGCCCGGGCCAGTACGCGTCGTCCCTCCGGAATCCCACTCCCCCAGAGAACGAGTCGGATCTGCCCGTCCACCAGCTCGATCCCGGTAATCCGGCCGTCGTGGAAGCAGCAGCAGCCGGAATTGAACAGGTGTGGCGCCGGTGGCTCGCTTTCCCGCGGCGGCCCGCAGGGCGCTTCGTCGCCCAGCCAGCCCCGATCCGTGCAGTCGGATACGATTTCGTCCCAGAACAGCTCGTCTTCGGCCCGGCTGCGTATTTCCTCCATATCGAGGCCGAGGCGTCGTTCCAGCTCATCGACGATCGCGACCGATGCGAACACCGGACGGTGCGTGTGTCCCGCGATCAAGACGAGGTTGTCCTGTCCGACCGC
>CAYWLF010000158.1:0-6155 GCA_964458875.1 uncultured Gemmatimonadota bacterium | reverse complement strand
GGGCATCGCGAACACGCCGAAGATCGTCGGGGGTCTCACGGCCGAAGCCCACCGCCTCGCCGTAGCGCTGTACGCGGATGTCGTCGACCGTGTGGTCGAGGTCTCATCCCCCGAGGTCGCGGAACTGGCCAAGATCCTCGAGAACACGTTCCGCGCGGTCAACATCGGTCTCGTGAACGAAATGGCGGTCATCTCGGACAGGCTGGGCATCGACGTGTGGGAGGTGATCGAAGCCGCCTCGACCAAGCCGTACGGTTTCATGCGTTTCTTCCCCGGGCCCGGCCTGGGGGGACACTGCATTCCCGTCGATCCGCTCTTCCTCGCGTGGAAGATGAAGACACTCCAGTACCGGACCCGGTTCATCGAGCTCGCCGCTGAGGTCAACTCGGAGATGCCGCTGTACGTGATTCGCAGGTCTGCGGAGGCTCTCAACTCCGTCCGGAAGGCCGTCAACGGCAGCCAGATCCTGGTGCTGGGCGTCGCCTACAAGCCCGACGTGAGCGACACTCGTGAAAGCCCCGCACTCGACATCATCGCTCTATTCCGCGAGCGGGGCGCCACGGTGGAGTATCACGACCCTTATGTGGAGTCGTTGCAGCTTGAAACGGGGGACCTTCGCTCCGTCGAACTCACAACGGAGCGACTGGAGAATGCAGACCTGGTGTTGATCGCCACGGATCACAGAGATGTGGACTACGAGGCGGTAGGGCGTCACGCGTCGCTCGTGGTCGACCCGCGGAACGCGATGGCAGGAGCGGAGAGGGCCGTGGTGTATCCAATCTCGGGCCCGCCGCGAAATGGAGCGCGAGACGCGTCTGGTGCTGCAGGACGCCACCATGACTGATCCGCTCGTGGAGGAGAGAGTAGGCCCCATTCGCGCCTTCGTCCGGCGAGTGCCTCCACTCAGAAGTGCGGCCATCCGGACTCTGCGCTGGGGTAACCGAGTCTCGGCCCGGACCCACCTCAAGGAGCTCTGGATCTACGGGCGTAGGGCCGGTTGGAAGCTCGTGGGCTCGGGCGACGGACCTTCGGTCAGGTTCGTCATCTACGGGCAGGGACGGAGCGGAAGCAGCGTCCTGCTGGACCTGATCGGATCGCATCCCGATGTCTACTGCGAAAGCGAGATCTTCAACAAGAAGGTCGCGGCTCGTCTCCTGAGGCCGTGGGACTACCTGCACGCGAGAGCGGACCTGTCGCCGAAACCCGCGTACGGCTGCAAGATGAAGATCTATCAGATGACCGACGACCAGGGCGTCGAGGATCCCCACCAGTTCATGCTGGACCTGCACGCGGGGGACTGGAAGGTCATCCACCTGGTGAGAGAGGATCTGTTCCGGAAGGCTCTTTCCCTCGTGGTGGCAGAAGCGCGCGGCCAGTTCCTGGACCGGAAGGCCGGTGGAACGGGTGTGGATTCGATCGCCATCGACCCGGCCCGCCTCCAGGAGGCCATGAGAGAGCGGCGTAACGCAGACGAAGAGGAGTTGGCGGCATTGGAAGGCATTCCACACGTCCGCGTCACCTACGAGCGCGACCTGCTCGACTCGGAGAAACACCAGGCCGTCAGTGACCGGGTGTTGGAGTACCTCGGGCTCGAGTCAGCTCCCGTCGAGACCCGGTATGTGCGGACGAGCCGTGGCCACATATCGGACTACATCTCGAACTACGCAGTTGTCCGTGACTACCTCAGCGGTACCGAATTCGCCGCCTATCTGCCGGATGTCGAGGCCGACTGAACTCGGCCGACCGCACGTTTCAGCGAATCAGCGCCGTACCGTAATCTGATCTCCCGGGTGAATCCGGCTGGAGTTCAGGCCGTTGATCTGCATCAGCCGCGTCGTCGTCACGTTGTACCGGCGGCTGATGTCCCACAGCGTGTCTCCCCGCCTCACGGTCACCGTAAGCGGCCCCGACCCGGAAGCGGAAGCTCCGCCGGCCGGAGCAGCACTCGCCACCCGGGTGGGCGAGGCGCCCGATCTCGGGATGATGAGGCGCTGGCCGATCTGCAGACGCTTCGGATTCACGTTGTTGTTGGCGGCCCGGATCGCGGTCACGCTCGTTCCATACCGCCCCGCGATATGGCCCAGCGTCTCTCCGCGCTGCACCCGGTGCTCGAGCCACGTCACCCTCTCCGAAGCCGGAACCTGCGCGTAGGCGACGACGAAACGCTCACCCGTACCGACCGGCAACCGCAACGTGACCGACTGATCTGGTGGCGTGACCCGCCGCGGGAAGTGCGGATTCAGCATTCGGATGTCGCTCTCGGAGACACCAGCGGCCTCTGCGAGCACGTCGAAGCTCGTCGCGTCGGGAACCTCTACGGTCTCGAACTCCAGCGGCTCCTGGGGAACGACATCATCGAAGCCGTACTTTTTCGGGTTCTTCGCGATGATCGCCGCAGCGATGAGCTTCGGCACGTAGTTCCGTGTCTCGCTGCGAAGGACGCGAGCATCCGCGAGATCCCAGAAGTCCGTCGAGCCGGTCCGCTTGATTCCCCGGCTTACCCGGCCGGCTCCGGCGTTGTATGCGGCTGCAGCCAGGTACCAGGACCCGAAGTCGTCGTAAAGGTCGCCGAGGTGTGCGATCGCCGCGTCGGTCGCCTTGAAGGGGTCCCGTCGCTCGTCGACCCAGAAGTCGATCCGGAGGTCGTACCGCCGCCCCGTCCCACGGATGAACTGCCACATGCCAGCGGCGTGCGCCCGGCTGTAGGCGTTGGGGTTCATCCCACTCTCGATCATGGCCAGATACAGCAGGTCCTCGGGGAGTTCAGCTGCCCGCAGGCGAGCTCGGATCATGTCCTCGTAGCGACCCGCCCGGGCCAGATAGGTGGCGAAGCGGTCGTGAGCCTTCACCGCGAAGAACTCGATCCACCGCTCGACGGCTTCGTTGGTCTCCAGGGGAATCTCGTAGCGGGCGGCGTTGGCCGGATTCGTACTGAGTCCGAGCGGATCTGCGCCGAAGAGGAGGTAGAACTCCTCCCGATTCACTTCGTCGAGGCTGTCTACGACCTCCTCGGCTTCATGCTGTGCCTCGGCCAGGCGAGCCGCGTCCACCCCCTCGGCATCGGCCTCAGCCAGAGCGGCCGCATCGGCCTGCGAAGCCGGCTCCGGAGCGACGGGCGGATGCAGAGCTGCCCCCGGATCCATCGTGGCCGGCGCCGGATTGGAACTGCACGCAGCCAGGACCCCCGCCGTGATGATCAGGCACGCCAGCCTCAAAGGTTTCCCCCGACCTCGCCGCTTCCCCTCCATGGATTTCCTCCTGTTACAGCCTGTAGTTCGGGGCCTCACGGGTGATCACCACGTCGTGCGGGTGCGATTCTCTAAGTCCCCCCGACGTGATCCTCACCAGATCGGCATCGTCCTGCAGCTCTTCGACCGTCGAAACACCGCAATATCCCATACCACTTCGCAGACCGCCGAGAAGCTGATACAGCGTATCGGCCACCGGGCCTTTGTAGGGTACACGGCCCTCAATTCCCTCCGGAACCAGCTTGCGTCTCTCCGTGGACTCCTGAAAATAGCGGTCCGCCGAGCCTTCCTCCATCGCCGACAGGGAGCCCATGCCCCGAATCAGCTTGAATCTTCGGCCTTCCAGGAGAAACGCCTCGCCCGGACTCTCCTCTGCACCTGCAAGCATCGAGCCGAGCATGACCGTGGAGGCTCCAGCGGCCAGGGCCTTGACTATGTCGCCGGACTGTTTGATCCCGCCGTCCGCGATTACCGGTACCTCCCCCGCCCCCTGGACCGCGTCCATGATGGCCGTCACTTGCGGCACGCCCACACCCGTGACCACGCGCGTCGTGCAAATGGATCCGGGACCGATGCCGACCTTGACCGCGTCGACTCCCCGCTCGACCAGCGCCCTCGCGCCGTCGGCGGTAGCCACGTTGCCAGCGACCAGCTGGATATCGGGGAGGGATTCCCGCACTCGCGCCACAGCGTCGAGGACACCCTGTGAATGGCCATGAGCAGAGTCGATGACGATGACGTCGCAACCCGCATCCACGAGGGCCCGCGCACGTGCCAGGTCCTCTCGCGCCGTCCCGACCGCGGCCCCCACCAGCAGTCGTCCGTGGTCATCCTTGGACGCGTTCGGGTGGGCTCGGCGCTTGAAGATGTCCTTCACCGTAATCAGCCCGCACAGAGCGCCTGTCCCGTCAACGACCGGAAGCTTCTCGATCTTGTTCCGGCGCAGGATGTCCTCGGCGTCTTCGAGAGATGTACCTTCGGGTGCCGTGACCAGGCCGTCGCGCGTCATCACTTCTCGCACCGGCCGGTCGAGGTCCGTCTCAAAGACCAGGTCTCGATTGGTGAGAATCCCCACCAGCTGTCCTCCGGCCTCGACAATCGGGACCCCGCTGATCGAGAACTCGCCCATCATGGCCAGGGCCTCTCTGAGGCTGGCGTCCGGACCGAGCGTGATCGGGTCCAGGATCATCCCGCTCTCGGAACGCTTGACCCTGTCGACCTGACCGCACTGAGCCTCGACAGGCATGTTCTTGTGAATGATGCCGATCCCACCGTCCCTCGCCATCGCGATGGCCATCCGATGTTCTGTGACCGTGTCCATGGCCGCCGACACCAGTGGGGCTGTGAGTTTCGTGTTCCTGGTGAACAGAGCGGAGATAGAGACGTCCTCAGGATGGACCCTCGAGTGGCGGGGGACCAGGAGCACGTCGTCGAAAGTGAGAGCTTCCCGTATCACTCGAGTCTCATTCATGGCGGCGAGCCCGCTCTCTATTCCGTTGGCGCGACTGAGGTCTCAGTATCGAACCTGAAACGGTAGAACACGCCCGTGGTACCGTCAACCTGGAGCCGGGATCCCGAGAGTATCAGGGTGGAGAATGTGGAAGGGGCGCCGGAGTGACCGGCGCTTGTTATTCGTCGACGGCTATCTTTCTGGGTTTGGGCGGTTCGTCCTCTTGATCCGGGGCTCCGGGCTCCGGTTTGCCGCCCTCGAGCTCGACCAGGAACTCACGGCCCGCATCTCGGAACGCGCCCAGGACGCGATCGGCGGCACCCATCACCTTCATCGTCTCCTTCAAAGCCGCCGCCGGGACCTTTCGCTTGCGCATCGTCTCCTGGAATATCTCGCCAAACTTCTGAAATCCGCCCGTCTGCGAATCGGTAGTCCCGTACTGCGACTGCAGATAGTTGAGGTAGTCCAGGACCTGGTACGCCTTGTCGTCCGGCAGCGACTCCAGCTTCCGCCAGATCTCCTTGCGGAGGATCTCGTTCATGCGCTCCTCTTCCGTTTCTCGAACGGGCACCGACGCCCACCCATCACATACTTCGTGTCGGGGCCTCGAAAGTTTCAGGCGTACCTGCCATCCACACGTAAGCTATCCTGTGGAGTCTCCCCGAACGAGCGCCCCTCAGGCATTCCCGGCCCACGCTCTGACCCGGCGAGATCCCACCGGCCAGGACCGATGGCTGGAGCAGATCAGACCAGGGCTGGAAGATCCCGATCGGGATCGGAACGATCTCGTCCGCGGCATACTTCACGTCAACGTCGGGATGCCCGCGAAGTCGGTGCGTGTGAAGTCCATCGCTCCGCTGGAGCACCAGCCGGACGTCAACGTCCCGCACGATGAGTGATTTGGGTGACTGCCGTCATGTCGATAGATTCGGCTCAGGCGTCTCGGCGGGTCTAGCGCGCCGCCATCCCGTATCATCCGCTGGTGGAGCCAGCCTTGGAGAGTCGACCGGAGCTACAGAGGACCGACCGCCGTGCCCTCGTGACCGGCGGCGCCACGCGAGTAGGGCGGTCGATTTCACTGGCCCTCGGCCAAGCGGGCTATCAGGTCGGAGTTCACTACCGGACCTCTCAGGGCGATGCAGCGGCGACGGTACGCGATCTCAAGAGAATGGTCGGGAAAGCACAGGCCTTCAGGGCCGATCTCAGTGACCCCGATCAGATTCAAACCATGTTCGAAGAGGTGGACCAGCGGCTGGGCGGAATCGACCTCCTCGTGAACAGCGCCGCCATCTTTCCGCGCGACGATGCGCTGACCGTGTCCCCCGAAGACTGGGACCACGTATTCCGCATCAACACGCGAGCGGCCTTCCTCTGCGCACAGCAGGCGGCACGCCGGATGCCACCGGGTTCGTCCATCGTCAACATTACGGATACGGGCGCCGACGAAGCATGGCCTT
>CAYWLF010000157.1:0-6172 GCA_964458875.1 uncultured Gemmatimonadota bacterium | reverse complement strand
AATGCAGTTGAAAGGAGCCCGATCACACCCAATCCTCTCAACCATCGGCACTTCATCTGCAAACCCATCAAAGAGGCCTCTCCAGGTCCGCGGTGATCCACACTCCTCCTGCGCAATGTGACCTCGTGCGGGGGGACGTCAAGACATCCCCCCTCGGGGCAGCGTCCGAGTCAAGCTCCGGCAGTGTCCAGTCGACGAAACTCGAGGGCATCCCCCGGTCCGGAATCCACCTCGATGACGTCACCGTCATGGAAGCGACCCCCCAGGAATGCCATCGCCAGGGGATCTGACACGAGGCGCTGAATCGCCCGCTTGATCGGACGTGCACCGAAGGCAGGATCATACCCGGCCTCGACGATGACGCTGCGGGCAGCAGCCGTCACTTCCAGCTCGACGTGCCGCTCTGCCGCTAGCGCCGCGAGGCGCTCGAGCTGCATTCCCACCACCATTTCCAGTTCTTCACGTCCCAGCGGACGGAAGATGAGGATTTCGTCGATTCGGTTGAGAAACTCGGGCCGGAACCCCTGGTACAAAGCCTCCCTCACTTTGGCCTCGACCGTCGTCCAATCGTCGCCCTGATGTTCGAGGATGTACGGGCTGCCCAGATTGCTGGTCATGATGAGCACCGCGTTCCTGAAGTCCACGGTGCGTCCCTGCCCATCCGTGAGTCGCCCGTCGTCCAGGATCTGCAGCAGTACGTTGAACACCTCCGGGTGCGCCTTCTCGATTTCGTCGAACAGTACGACGCTGTAGGGTCGCCGGCGGACCGCCTCGGTCAACTGGCCACCCTCCTCGTAGCCCACATATCCGGGTGGGGCCCCAATCAGGCGGGACACGGCGTGCCGCTCCATGTACTCCGACATGTCCAGCCGCACCATCGCGTCCTCATCGTCGAACAGGAATTCGGCGAGCGCGCGCGCGGTCTCCGTCTTGCCGACCCCGGTAGGGCCAAGGAAGATGAAGCTCCCCACCGGGCGATCGGGATCCTGTAGACCGGCCCGGCTTCTGCGCACGGCATTCGAGACTGCCGTGATGGCCTCGTTTTGATTGACCACCCTTTCATGCAGGTGATCCTCCAGGTGCGTCAGACGATCCTGCTCCGCTTCCAACATCCTGGTCACGGGAATGCCGGTCCACGAGGCCACGACCTCCGCGATATCCTCCGGACCCACTTCCTCCTTCAGTAGACTGCCCTCCGCCTGCATGCGAGTGAGTTCGGCCTCCGCCTCCGTCAGCTCACCTCGAAGGCGGGGGATCTCGCCATAGGAAATCTCCGCGGCCCTCTGGAGGTCTCCCGTTCTCGTCGCCTGCTCGGCTCCGACGGAAGCTTCCTCCTGTTGCCTCTTGAGATCTCTGACTCGCTCGATGGCCTCCTTCTCGAGACCCCACCGCGCTTTCAACCCAGCCAGCTGTTCCCTTATCTCCGCCAGTTCGGTCTCGAGAGCGGCCAGACGCTCGACGCTGCGGGCATCCTCCTCATCCCTGAGAGCCTCCCGCTCGATTTCCAGCTGCGTGGCCCGTCTATCGAGAACGTCGATCTCCTCCGGCATAGAGTCGATCTCGATCCGGAGGCGCGATGCGGCTTCGTCCATCAGGTCGATGGCCTTGTCCGGCAGGAATCGGTCGCCGATGTAGCGGTCCGACAGGCGAGCCGCCGCGACGATAGCCGGATCGGTGATGCGAACCCCATGATGGACTTCGTATTTTTCCTTCAGGCCCCTCAGGATTCCGATCGTCTCAACCAGCGCGGGCTCGCCCACGAACACCGGCTGAAACCGCCGTTCGAGGGCGGGGTCCTTCTCGATGTGCTTACGGTACTCGTCGAGTGTCGTGGCCCCCACCATTCGGAGTTCACCACGGGCCAGTGCCGGCTTCAACATATTTCCTGCATCGACCGCTCCTTCCGCGGCGCCGGCGCCGACGATCGTGTGGAGTTCGTCGAGGAACACGATGTACTCACCCTTGGCCTCAGTAATCTCCTTCAGAGCAGACTTGAGGCGCTCCTCGAACTCGCCACGATACTTGGCCCCAGCCAGCATGGCGGCCACATCGAGTTGGATGAGGCGCTTGTCCCGCAGACTCTCCGGCACATCCCCGGCGACGATCCGTTGCGCCAGTCCCTCAGCGATCGCAGTCTTCCCCACCCCCGGCTCACCGATCAGCACGGGGTTGTTCTTCGTTCGGCGGGAAAGGACTTGCATCACGCGCCGAATCTCCGAGTCTCGACCGATTACCGGGTCCAACTCCCCTGCCCGGGCGCGCTCGGTGAGATCCACGCCGAAACGCTCCAGAGCCCTGTACTTTCCCTCGGCTTCCTGGTCGGTGACCCGGTGCGGCCCACGAACTGCAGCCAGGGCCTCCCTCAGGGCTTCCTGGCTCGCCCCCTCGCTCGCGAGCACCTCCCTCGTGCTGCTGGCCTGTTTGCCCGCGAGCGCGACAAGGAGGTGCTCCGTGGACACGTACAGGTCGTCCATCCGGCGCGCTTCGGCGTCCGCTTCGTCCAGGACCCGCCCGAGCTCCCGGCTGGCGGACGGTGACGCTTCCGTTTGCCGAGGCAGACGCCCCAATCGCTCCGCAATCGTGGATCGTACACCCGCCGGATTCGCACCGACCTTCCGCAACACCGGTGGGACGATTCCCTCCTCCTCGTCGAGCAGGCTCGCCAGGAGGTGCAGGTCCTCGACCGTCGGGTTTCCCTCCGACCGGGCAAGTTCGGCTGCCTCCTGCAGCGCACGACCGGCCCTGACCGTCAATCTGTCCGCCGGAATCATCTATGTACTCCTTCTCAGCCTTACGAATCGTCCCATATCCGCCCCACCGTGCACCACGGCGCGTCTCTGCCTATTCGGCAGTGGTCACCGGAGACGAGGCCCATAGATAAGGGCGTTGGTGAACAGCACGAAGTTCGCAGGCCACATTAGACGAAATAGTGGATCGTCAGCGAACATAACGACTTGCCCATCGCCGACGTGAGCGACAGACAGCCAGCTGGAAGCGGCGATTTCGTCGAGTTTGTCCTCGCTCACGACGCCGCTGACGGCGTTAATGGACTCTCCGAACGCGGCGACCGTCTGATGTTTGGCCGAAGGCTCGAAGCCGAGGTCGTTCAGGTGGAGCGTGAAGGCAGCCGCCCTCTCGTTCCCCAAGCCGGCACCCCACGCCAGGGGGTGATCTCGATCGAGCGTGAGGGGCAGGATGATCCCGGTTATCGCATCGTCCCAGGCGTCGGAGCGACGCTCCTGGGTCGTCCGTAGGCCGATACGCCGTCGTTCCTGATCGGGAAGCTCTTCGGTGGCCTCGGAACGGAGCTCGATCTCCGCCAGAGAGCCCGCGGCCCAACGAGTAGAGGACCCCAGTGCCACCAGTGTCCCACCCTGCTCCACCCAGTCTCGAAGCCCCTCATCCAGGTTTTGGGCGGCTCGTCGCGGGCTGCCTGAAGGAACGACGACGACATCGTAGGGCGCAAGATCAGAGCGATCCGTGGAAGCCGCATCCAGGGCGTCAAAGGGAATCCCGGCCATGGCCTCGAGTAGGAACCACACGGATCCGGCGCTCGGTGGCGAGAATCCTGCTCCCATCAAGACGCCGATGTGCGGCATCTGCAGAGTGATCGAGGAGCCAGTGCCGAGGTCGTGGCCGCGCGACGTCGTGCCGCTGCCAACCGGGTGAACCAGGGCGGCAAGGCCCGCCGAGGAGAGACCGGCCGGCGCTCCCTCGTCCCCCGGAAGGAACACGGTGCCGGCCGGCCACGAAACGCCGTCCTGGTCGAAGTCTCCCCGCAGGGCGAACGCTCGTCCACCTCCCTCGATATATCGAAGCAGTGGACCTGCAGCCCGGAAAGACGGGAGAACGAGCCAGCCGTAGCTCGCCCGGGGCGGTTCGGAATCTGCGGCCTCCCGGAACACCGGGACCGCTTCAAAAAGCTCGTCGTCCAGGGGACCCGCGGAGTGAGCTTCCACTCCGTACGCATAGGGGAGCGACCACGCGGTGATGTCGTACGTTGCCGTGACAGCCTCCTCCAGGGGGGTCTCCGGCTGCAGGAGAGTGACGGCCAGACGGCCTCGCGGCTGCCGGGCCGCAACCCGATAAGTCCCGACCGGAAAATCCGACCGCTCGACGAACCCCGGATGCGGACTCGCCGACGATGTCACGGGACGGGTGGCGCGTTCCACCCGGATGCCCTGGGCCAACAACGAGGAAACCAGGTCACGTATGGCCGCTGGATCGGGCCCCGGGACGAGAAGGACATCCGACTGGTCGCCGGGCTGACCACGGTGGAAGCCAGCAAACTCGGTCAGCAGGTCGGTTTTTCGGGCAGCCGCCGCTCTCAGGGTCGCGAGGCCGGCAACCCGGTGGTGCGTCGCTCGATCCTCCAGCGTCAACAGCGTTCCGTCCGGGCGGCGCACGACGAGGCCGGCGCCTCGGCTGCCCGCCTGCTCGTAGGTCATGCCGATCGCGCCCACGAGACTCGGCCAGCTGTCCCCGAATCCCGGATAGAACATGTCGAACGTCTCGCTCGTGTAGTACATCCACCGTCGGCGATCGAATTCGGCCGCGTTGGCCCGCCCGAAGTACTCGGCCCAACGCAATGTGTAGTCTGGATAGATCGGGTTCAGGGGCTCGGCTGCCGGAAAGAAGAAGTAGCTGCTCGAGTAGCCCATTTCATGAAAGTCGACGTGAACCTGAGGATTCCATTGCCGCCACGCTTCGAGACGAGCCCGGGTCTCACCCTGCGTCGCCCACGTCCAGTCCCGGTTCAAATCGAACAGGTAGTGGTTGTAGCGGCCTCCGGGCCATGGCGGGTTGTGTTCCCGGGCGGCCGCTTCCGGATTGGGCCGCTCACCTCGCACTCCCCTGTACCACTGGACATAGCGATCCCGTCCGTCCGGGTTCGCCATCGGATCAATGACGACCACGATGGAATCCAGGACACCAGCCGCCTCCTCGGCTTCCACTGCCAGGTCGTAGGCGGTCCACAGAGCAGCCTCCGTCGAGGCGCTCTCATCGCCGTGCACCCCGTACGTGAACCAGGTGATCGCCGGGTTCGCGCGCGCGATCGCCGATGCTTCCCCGGCGTCGAGGTCAGGGTCCGTGAGCCTCGCGTTCGCCTGCAGAATGGTCTCGAGCCGCGCAGAGTTTGCCTCGGAAGCGATCACCAGGAGGTTGAGGGTCCGGCCCTCGGGAGTGAGCCCATACTGGACGAGACGGACTCGACTCGACGCTGAGGCCAGCGACTCCGCGTAGCGCACGACGGCGGCAGCGTCCGTGAACCGCTCTCCCAGGTCAAAACCCAGAGTCTCCGCGGGCGACGGAACCGACTGACCGTGGACTCCGGTCGCGGTCGTGATCAGGAATATCAGTGTCAGCAAGTAGCCAGACCGCATCGGGTAGATCCTCGTTGCGGGCCTAAACCGGCTCGCAGAAGGGGTTCGCCAAGAGGGCGCGGGCGACACGCCATACGCACGCGGAAGCTAGCGACGCGTTCGACCTGTATCAATCGCGCTCGAGAGCCATAGGGTCGGAACTGGCCTCGATGCGAATCAGATGGAAGATTGGAGACATGAAGATTCGAAATGCAGCCGCCGGACGCGTCTCGGCCCTCTTCGTGATCGCGGCCCTGGTGGCGTGTGGCGCACCCGTTGGGGACGAGGAGATCGCCGATCGCCTGCGTGACGATGTATACGTGCAGGTCATGACCGAGCTTCTACTCCTGGACGCCCGTCTTCCGGACGACCGCATGCTTCCGGAGCGGGAGGCGGGCCTGGCGGACTCGCTCCGGGGCGAGATCCTGGCCGCGCACATGGTAACCGCGGAGGAGATCCTCGATTTCGCGGATGCCATCGGGAGTGAGGCCGGTCGCATGGAGGAGCTCTGGGAACGGATCACACACATCTATGACTCCACCCGTGTAGCGGATCTCCAGAGAGAGACGGAGGCCCGATCCGAGCCCGAGGGGAAGCTGGGCGAGGAGGCGCGATCGGAGGCCGTCCGGCAGGACTCGACGAGTGCCGAGGAACTCGCCCCCCGGCTCCGAGAACGGCTCCTGGAACGCCGGATTCGATCTCGTCCCGAAGCCCGCGATACGACGCTTCGGCCGCGCTGATTCCCTCCGCTCACGGTCTTGGTTGACGTTCCATACCGTGGTAGCTTGCCGCACAGACCTCCGACGTGA
>CAYWLF010000156.1:0-6198 GCA_964458875.1 uncultured Gemmatimonadota bacterium | reverse complement strand
CGGCCGCGAGCGGTGTCGGGACGGCGGCGATTCAGGTGGCGAGAGCCTTCGGAGCGGCGAGGATTTTCGGGACCGCCTCGGCCGCGAAACTGGAGGCGCTGGAGCAGCGTGGCCTTTCCCTGGATGTTCCGATCGACTATCGCACGAAGTCCTTCCGCGATGTGATTCGCAAAGAGACCGACGGCAGGGGAGTGGATCTAATCCTGGATCTCGTCGGCGCGACGTACTGGACCGACAACATCGCGAGTCTGCGTACCAGGGGCCGGATCGTCCTCGTCGGCCTCGTGGGGGGCACGATGGCCCAACTCAACCTCGGTGTGTTGCTGCGGCGCCGGTTGCACGTGATCGGCACGGTGATGCGGTCCCGCAGTACAGACGAGAAGAGAGAGTTGGCGGAAAGCGTCCGGGCACACTTGCTGCCCCGATTCGAGTCCGGGGAGTTCTTCCCCGTCGTGGACCGCGTGTTCGATCTCCACGAAGCCGCGGAAGCGCATGCCTACATGGAGGAGAACCAGAACGCCGGCAAAGTGGTGCTGCGCGTTCGCAGCTGACCGAATCGTCTCATTCCGGCAGGCCGATCTCCTGCAGGCCCACGATCCCATCCTCCAGCCACTCGAACTCTCCATCGAGCACCTGCATGGCGATCCGGTACATCGCGTCGTCGTCGTTTGATCGCATGTTCCGGAATAGCGATTCCACCCGACGACGGGACGTCCGGCAATACACGTTGGCCAGTTCCCGCGCTCGTTCCGCCTCGGGGCGCCCGGTGCGGGCCAACATCTGCACCCGGCAGACGACCGCCGCCATCGCGAACAGCTCCGCAGCGATGTCGACGCCCCGGAACAGGAGCATCTGCTTGCGCTGCAGACCGGCTCCATAGCGTACCATCTTGTGGAACAGGGTTCGGGCCAGGCGGCGCGAGCCTCGATCGACGAAACGCATGTGTCGCGCAAGTGAGCCGAACCTGCCGTACCCACGCACACGGGGAATCCATTGCCTGGGGTACCACACCGCGTAGAAGGCAATAATCCGGGGCAGCAGCTTGAGTTTCTGGCCAACACTCAGATCGCCTTCGACGAGCGGACCCGCGACCTGCAGGTGTCGATCCACCGCCTCACGGGCGATGAAGAGCCGCATGATCTCGCTCGAGCCCTCGAAGATGCGGTTGATGCGGAAGTCGCGAACCATCCTCTCGGCCGGGACCGGCTTCTCGCCCCGCGAGAGCTTCGAGTCTGCCCGCTCGTACCCGCGACCTCCGAGCGCCTGGACCATCTCGTCGAGGACCGTCCACCCCGTTTCGGTGTTGTAGAGCTTGGCGAGTGCCGCCTCCAGGCGAATGTCGAACTCCCCGCGATCCACCATCAGGGCCGACAACTCAGCGACGGCCTCCATGGCCAGGGTCTCGGCAGCGATGTAGGAGATCTTCTGCGCGACGGCCTCGTGGCGCCCGACCGGCTGACCCCACTGGACCCTCTCGTTTCCCCATTCCCTCGTGAACCTGAGGGCCGTCTTCCCGCTTCCGACGGCGGCGGCCGGAATCGACAGGCGGCCCGTGTTCAACGTAATCAGGGCGAGCTTGAGCCCCCTGCCTTCGTCCCAGAGCAGGTTCTCCACCGGTACGCGAACGTCGGTGAACCTGATGTTCGCGTTCTCGATCCCGCCCATACCCATGAAGTGGTTGCGCGCGGTGATCTCGACCCCGTCCCAGCTCATTTCGACGATGAACGCCGAGATCCTACGTGAGTCCGGGTGCCGGGCCATGACCACAAGGAGTTCGGCGATGGTGCCGTTCGTGGTCCAGAGCTTGTCGCCGTTCAGCACGTAGTGGGTCCCGTCCTCACTCAGCTCCGCCGTCGTGCTGAGTCTCGCCGGGTCCGATCCCACGTCATCTTCCGTGAGAGCGAACGCGGAAACAGCCCCGTCCGCCAGGCGCGGGAGATAGCGCTGTTTCTGCTCGAGTGTACCGAACATCTTCAGGGGTTGTGGAACCCCGATCGACTGGTGGGCGGAAAGCAGAGCGACCAGGCTGCCGTCGACGCTGCCCAACGTCGCCATCACCTGGTTGTACTCGGTCTGACCGAATCCCAACCCTCCGTATTCCTCCGGGATCTTCATCCCGAACGCTCCCATCCGGCGGAACTCGTCTATGACTCGAGGAGGGATCTTGCGGTTCCGATCGATCTCTTCCGAATCCACCGTGCGAAGAAAGACCTCGAGGTCGGCGAGGAAGGCGCGGCAGCGCTCTCCGATGAAATCATCCGGATCCGGATACGGGTCGATCAGGTCGAGTTGAAAATCGCCGAGGAACATGTCGCGAACGAAAGTCGCCTTGTCCCACTTCTTCTGTCGGGCGGACTCTGCCACACGCCGAGCCTCTTCCTCGCTGACCTGCACCTGCTCCCGAGGCCTCTTCTTCTCCGGATCGGACATGAGTAATCATCCATTCTGGCGGCGATTGGAACCGATCGCGCCGGAAAACGTTTTCGAGCCCGGGAGAGTCAGTCGATCCGGACGGCAGTTGAGGCGGAGCGTACGACGCACGCGAAGAAGTATATCACTGTGTGCCCTGATTTCGCTCCCCCGACGGGCCGCCTGGCGGTGCAGTCGCCGCCGGGCTCGACTACTATACCGGTCCGCGCCTCGATCAGGTTCCAGGCCGCTTCCTGACCGATGGCGGTGGCGACGCTCTAGAGGAGCGGTTCACGAAATGAACGACGACACCAGTTCGCGGGGCATCGATTCATCGCGTGAGGCGATCGTCGACTCCCTGGACAAGATCAGACGGCGAACGCTCGACATCGTAGCGCCGCTCACGGAGTCAGGGCTGCGGGAGCAGCACTCTCCCCTGATGAGTCCGATCGTATGGGACCTTGGACACATCGCCGAATTCGAGGACCTCTGGCTGGTCGAGCGGCTCGGGGAAGTCGTCGGCGAGTCGTCGCTACCCGAGACGTTCGACGCGACTCGCACGCCGAGGTCACGTCGCGGCCAGTTGGATCTTCCCGGCCGGGACGCAGTCCTGGCCAGGTTGCAGGAGGTACGGGAACTGACGTTGGACACGTTGGGTCGGGTTGACCTGTCAGGGTCGGGTAACCGTCTCCTGGAGAGTGGATTCGTGTACGAACTGGTACGGCAGCACGAGGCCCAGCACCAGGAGACCATATTGCAGACACTCTCGCTGATGGAGAGCGAGCCCTATGTGCCAGCCTCTCGCAGGCGGTTCAATCCACAAGGCCATGGGACGATGGGTGTGTCCATCAGAGTTCCGGCCGGGCCGTTCGAAATGGGGGCGCCTTCCGGGCCGTTCGCCTACGACAACGAGTACCCGCGCCACACCGCAAATGCCGGCGCCTTCGAGATCGGCCGTTTCCCGGTGACGAACGGCGAGTATCTCGAGTTCATGGCGGCCGGCGGATACGACGACCCGGGGCTGTGGTCCGATGCCGGGTGGTGCTGGAAAGAGGAGGCCGGTCTGGCGGCGCCGGAATACTGGCGCCCGATCGGCGTCGGAGGCCGACTTTCCTCGATGGAGGCGGCGGAAGTGGCGCGCTCCGGTGGGACGGGCGCCTGGGAGCGGGCCACGTCACTGGGAGCTGAGCCCCTTCGGCCCGGTGAACCGGTTATTCACGTCTGCCAGTACGAAGCCGAGGCCTATGCACGGTTCGCCGGGGCGAGGCTGCCGACCGAGGCCGAGTGGGAGAAGGCGGCGGCCTGGGATCCTGATACGGGCGACTCATTCCCGTATCCCTGGGGGAAGCTGCCTCCGTCAGCGCCTCACGCCAACCTCGATGCCGAGGCGTTCGGTGTAGCTCCGGCCGGGGCGTTTCCCGCGGGTCGTAGCCCCGTGGGGTGCGAGCAGATGCTCGGTGACACCTGGGAGTGGACGTCGTCGACCTTCGGCGGCTACCCCGGTTTCCAGGCCTATCCGTACGACGAGTACTCGGCCGTTTTCTTCGGTGCTGAGTACGTGGTGCTGCGGGGTGCCTCCTGGGCCACCGATGCCGGGGTCGCCCGCAACACGTTCCGGAACTGGGACTATCCGATTCGCCGCCAGATCTTCGCCGGATTTCGTCTCGCCCGCGGGCCCGCCGGATGAGGGAGAATGCGACGGGATCGCGGATCGTTCTGCGCAATACGCTCCGCGAGCACCAGAGCCCGTACGACCTGCGGGGGGACGCGAGGGCCGGCCTGTCGTCCATCCCGAAGATCTTGCCGTCCAAGTACTTCTACGACGCCCGGGGCTCGCACCTGTTCGAGATGATCACTCGTCTGCCCGAGTACTACCTGACGCGGGCCGAGACCGAGATCCTGGAACGGGAAGCCGGGCGACTCGTCGCGCAGGTGGAGCCGCGGATCCTCGTGGAGTTCGGATCCGGGGCCGCCAGGAAGACCCGGATCCTCCTCGACGCCATGCTCGAGCGCGGGCTCCTTGAGGGATACGGGTCGGTGGATGTGAGCGCCGAGGCCTCGCGCCATGCCGCTGACAGCCTGATAAGAGACTATCCGAGCATCAGGGTCGAGGGTGTGATCGGCGATTTCGAGCGTCCCAGGGATCTGCCTTTCGCGGGACGACCGCGACTGATGGCCTTTCTCGGCTCGACCATCGGTAACCTGGAGGTCCAGCAGGCTACCGCGTTCCTGATTTCGATCCGGAAGGAGATGACCGCGGCGGATGCCTTTCTGGTCGGCTTCGACCTGGTCAAGGACGTGGATGTTCTCGAGTCCGCCTACAACGACGAGGCGGGCGTAACGGCGAAGTTCAATCTCAACGTGCTGAGAGTGCTCAATCGAGAGCTCGGGGCTTCGTTCGACCCCCAGACGTTTCGCCACCGGGCGGTCTGGAACGCCGTGGACTCGCGCATCGAAATGCACCTGGAATCGGCGGTCGGCCAGACCGTCACCATCCCGTCCATCGGTCTGGACGTCACACTCGCCGCCGGTGAGACCATCCGCACCGAACTCAGTCACAAGTACACGTCGGAGTCTGCGGCCGGGTTACTCGGTGCCGCTGGTTTGCGGGTCGAATCTTGGTGCACGGACGATGCCGATCGCTTCGCGCTGGCCCTCGCCCGCGTGCCCTGCTGAGGGTTTCCACGTGGGCACCGCTCTCACGGCCCGACGGATGCGACGGGATATCGAGGCCCTTTTCGAGCCGCCACGCCCAACGGCGGGACGGGACCTCATCGGCGCGGAGATCGAGTTAATTCCCGTAGCGGAGGCACCCCTTTCAGGAGCCGTGCGGCTGTTCGAGAGCGTGGGCGGAACCCCAGCGTTGCTAGACCTGCTTCGCGAATGGGGGCGGTCTTCCGGACAGATATCGGAAGAGCGCCGGGGACCGCGAGACGTTCGCTTTCGCACGAGCAGCGGTGGGTGGATTACTTTCGAGCCGGGCGGCCAGCTGGAGTTCAGCTCGGCGCCTCGGGAGACACCGGCCGCGGCATACGCTGACATCGCAGCGACCCTGGATCCGCTCCGTGAGGCCACTCGCCGGCGTGGCGTCAGGCTGGTGAGCCGCGGGATGAACCCCCGGCACGACCTCGAGGACGTGCCTCTGCAGCTCGATTCTCCGCGCTACCGGTCGATGGACGCATACCTGAGGCGCTACGGGCCAAGCGGTGCCCGCATGATGCGGCTTACGGCTGCGATGCAGGTCAATCTGGACCTGGGCACCCCGGGGCAGATGTGGCGCCGCTGGAGAGCGGCCAACCTGCTGAGCCCGGTGGTTCGCGCCTCATTCGCCAATTCGCGTCTGCGATCGGCACATGGGGCGGAGGCCGTCAGCGGTCGGTCGGTGATCTGGGGGCAGACAGACTCGACCCGAACGGGCGCCATCGTGTCGAGCGGCTCGGCGGCGAGTGCTGATCCACCGGGGGACTACCTGGATTTCGCTATTGCAGCGAACGTGATGCTCCGGCAGGGCGAGAAGGGAAGCACGATCGCGGCGTCAGTGGGGCGGACGTTCGGTGAGTGGTGGCGCGGTACGGGGGACGCGAGACCCGGTCCCGTCGATTGGGACCTGCACCTGAGCACGCTGTTCCCGGATGTGAGACCGAGGGGCTGGTTCGAGCTCAGGGCGATCGACGCCGGAGAAGCCTCTTGTCGCCTGGCGAGGGGGAACTGCCTGGCTCCCAGTCGAGAGGGCGAATGAGCAGCGCTGCGACCGCGACAAAACTGCTGATAACGCCCGCTGTGTAGACC
>CAYWLF010000155.1:0-6227 GCA_964458875.1 uncultured Gemmatimonadota bacterium | reverse complement strand
GCGGCGGCAAACGCCGAGAGCATCTCGATCGCGATCGCGCCCGTGTTCCTGGCACTTTCGAAGGCCCTGACGGTGCTCGTGGTTCCGCTGGAGGCGCTGACCCGCACCGTGCTTCCCGAGAGCGAGGGCGTGATCCCGACGGTCACCGAGGCGGAGATACGTACCCTCACCGAGATCGGTCACGAAGTCGGGGAGATTGACCCGCACGAGCGCAGGATCATCCAGCAGGCCTTCAAGCTGGATACGACGCAGGCCTGGGAAGTGATGACGCCGAGAGTCGGGATCTTCGCGTGGCCGGCGGAGCGTTCGCTGTCGGACATCGCCCCCGAGCTGCCGACCGTTCCGTTCAGCCGCATCCCGGTGTATGGGGCCTCACTGGATGACATCAACGGCATCCTGTACGTCCGGGACGCGTACCAGGCCCTGGTCTCGGGGCAGCGGGACGTGAGCCTGGGCCGTCTGGCGCGCGAGGCCATGTTCGTGCCCGCGACCGTGGTGCTGAGCCAGTTGCTCCCCGAGTTCCAGGCACGACGAGTCCACGCCGGCATCGTGGTGGATGAACACGGAGGAACGGACGGCCTGATCACGCTCGAGGACATCCTGGAGGAACTGGTCGGAGAAATCGTCGACGAAACGGACGTGCCGACGGAGTCCTTCAAGCGGGTCGGCAAGGACACGATCGTCGTCGAAGGTGGAGTGGATCTTCGCGAGATCAACCACTTCTTCAACTGCACGCTGCCGGTACTGGAACATCGTTCGCTGAACGGCTACCTGATGCAGGTGTTCGGAAGGGTGCCCGACCCCCGGGAGTCTGTCGAGGCAGACGGTCTGAGGATCGAGGTCATGAGCTCGAGCGATACGCAGGTAACCCGGGCGCGCATCACGCGGAATCCGGAAGGACCTGCGGCCGGAGCCGCCGGGGGGGACGTGCCGGGAAGCGCAGACTCCTAGAGGCACGGAGCCTCCCGGTTACACCGTCCCGAACACCGTGTTGCTGTACCAATCCACCAGGGCCTCGCCGAACAGGAAGGCGATGGCCGCCCCGAGTCCGAGGAAGACCCCGAACGGAACCTCCTTCTTCGTCTTCAGGCTCAAGGGAGCGAACACGATCGTACCGGCAAGCGCGCCGAGGAATATCGTGAGCATGGCACCGGCCGGCCCGAGGAATGCGCCTACCATGGCCATCATCTTGATGTCACCTCCCCCCATCGCGGGCTTCTTGAATACCCATTCACCCAGTACGCCCACCGCCAGCAGGACCCCGAATCCGAGGGCCGCGCCGATCAGCGAAGTGAGGATGGAAGGCGGCCCGGGCAGCAGGGCCAGGGCCAGTCCGGCTCCCAGCCCCCCCAAGCTCAGGGCATCCGGGATCAGGTAGTGCCTGGCGTCGATCAGGGAGATGGTCAGCAGCAGACTGAAGAGAATCGAACCCTGCAGGGACCGCCACGTCGGCCCGTAGTGCATGGCCATCCCTACCCAGATCGCCGCGGTGACGAGCTCTATGGCAGGATACTGGATCGAGATGCGCTCCCGGCACTGCCGACATTTTCCGCGGAGCAGTATCCAGCTCAGGAGCGGGATGTTGTCGTACCAGGCGATCGGCCCTCCACACGCCGGACACTTCGACCGCGGCCGGACGAGACTCTCGCCGTGCGGAAGTCGGCTCACGCAGACGTTCATGAACGAGCCGACGGCGGCACCCAGGACTCCGGCGTAGACCAGGAATAGCATGTGCACGGTCAGGGGCATTCAGCCTCCGAACAGCCGGTCCATGAGAATGGCTCCCGCGATCGCCGCGTTGAGAGACTCGGTCTCTCCTCTCATCGGAATCGCGACGACTCTGTCCGCTACCGCCCGAATCGGAGCTGAGACTCCCGCTCCTTCGTTCCCCAGAACCAGCGCCACGCGGTCAGGGCGAGGCTCCGTGCGTTCGACAGTCTCACCGTCCGCCTCCGCCACCCACACCGGGGCGTTCAACGCCTTGAGCCGGGCCACGACTTCGTCCCAGTCGGCCTCGAGGACGGGCAGACGGAGCGAGGATCCGGCGGTCGCGCGCACGACCTTCGGGCTCCACGGATCCACCGTGCCCGTCAGCGCAACCACGCCGGCTGCACCCAGCGCCTCGGCCGCCCGAATCAGAGTGCCCAGGTTCCCGGGGTCCCTGACAGCATCGAGAACCAGGAGCCTCGCCCCGACCACGTCGGCCCAGGTCCAGGCCGGCACAGGCGCCGCCGCGACCCAGCCCTGTGGATTGACGGTGTCCGCGTGCCTTCGGAGTTCCGCGTCGCTGACCAGCTCGGTCGGCACACCGGCGTCGACGGCTCTCGACAGCAGTTCCCGGCCGTCTGGCTCCTCCACCGCCGGCTCGGTATATAGCACCAGCGTCACCGGCCGGCCCGTGCGCAGGAGCTCGGCCAGGACACGCGGTCCCTCGACCAGGAACTCCCCGCGGGCCCGTCGTTCCTTGCGCCGGTGCAGCGCCCTTACGTGCTTGCTCTGACTCAGACTGGGCATGGCTGACCAATGTGAACCGGGCGCCGCCGCGGGGAAAGCGGCGGCAGGGAAGGTGAACCGTACCGTGAGTCCGTCCGAACGCACAGAACCGCCGGTTGCCCTCACGATCGCGGGAAGCGATTCAGGGGGCGGCGCGGGAATCCAGGCCGACCTCAAGACGTTTCACGCTTTCGGGGTCTTCGGGACTTCAGCCGTCACGGCCGTGACGGCCCAGAACACGATCGGCGTGCACGGCGTGCATATCGTTCCGCCGGACCTGGTCGCACGGCAGATCCACGTGGTGTGCGAGGACCTGGCGCCAGCGGCGTGCAAGTCAGGCATGCTGGCCGATGCGCCGACCATCGAAGCCGTCGCGGCGACCCTGTCCGAGGTATCGATCCGCCACTACGTGCTCGACCCCGTGATGGTCGCGACCAGCGGCGACCCGCTTCTGCGGACGGACGCCGTCGAAGCGCTCTCCTCCGCCCTGCTGCCGTTGGCGGACGTGGTGACGCCCAATCTGGACGAGGCATCCATCCTCACGGGAATAGAGGTCCGGACGGAGAGCGACATGCGACAGGCGGCCGCGCGTCTCGTGGATTCGGGATGTCGCGCCGTACTCATCAAGGGAGGGCACCTCGACGCCCCGGAGATCGTGGACCTCCTGTTCGACGGGGAGAGCTGGTGCGAATGGAGGGCACCCAAGCTATCAGCGGGCAACGCACACGGGACCGGCTGCACACTGTCCGCCGGGATCGCTGCCGGGATCGCCCTGGGGAGGCCGCTCGCGGAGGCGGTGGACCGGGCCCTCGCTTACACCCGACGGGCGCTCGCCACGGCTCCCGGCCTGGGAGCCGGAAGCACGCCGCTGAACCACTGGGCGGAACCTTGATGTGCGGAGACGCCTAGAGCGCGGGCTCGATCCGCGCGATCACCGACCGAACCAGCGAGCGGAACTGTCCGCCGACTCGCTCGGTCGTCTCCATCACCTCCTCGTGCGCCAACGGCTCAGGCTGAATTCCGGCCGCGAAGTTCGTCAGGCAGCTGACTCCGAAACAGCGAATCCCAAGCCCGCGCGCAACGATGACCTCGGGCACAGTGGACATTCCTACGGCATCCGCCCCCACCCGCTCCAGCATGCGGATCTCGGCCGGAGTTTCGTAGCTCGGCCCCAACAAACCCGCGTACACGCCCTCACGCAGTGGAACGCCCTCGGCACTGGCCGTCTCGCGCACTAGATCCCGCAGACGGGCATCGTAGGCTTCGGTCATGTCGGGGAACCTCTGGTCTCCCTGGACGACCGGACCGGTGAGAGGGTTCTGTCCCATCAGGTTGAGATGATCGGTGATCACCATCAGATCGCCGGGCTCGAAGTCGGGGTTGATGGCCCCGGCTGCATTACTGACGAACAGAGCCCGGATGCCGAGCGCCGCCAGGACACGGACCGGCAGAGTCGCCAGGTCCGCCGAATGCCCTTCGTACAGGTGCGCCCTCCCCTTGAGAGCCACGGCTGCCACGCCCGCCAGTCGCCCGGCGACCAGTGTACCCGAGTGACCGACCACTCCCACGGGAGGCCAGTGGGGAATCTCGTCGTACGGAATCCGCACCGCCGACTCGAACTCATCACCGAGGGAGCCCAACCCCGATCCGAGAACCAGGCCCACGGAGGGCTGCAGGTCTCCGATTCGCGAGCGAACCGCCTGCGTGGCCTCCGAGACCCGCGAGTCCAGCCCCATCCCGTCATGCCCGGGGCTCACGCGAGGACTCCAGCGAGGGTCGCCGTCATCCACGTGGCCACGGTCCCGCCCAGCATGGCTCGCACTCCGAGTCGGGAGAGATCGTGCCGGCGCTCGGGCGCGATGCCCCCGATCCCGCCGATCTGGATGGCAATCGACGAGAAGTTGGCGAAGCCCGTGAGCGCGTAGGTCGCGATGATCACGGACTTGGGCGAGAGCGTCGAGCCCGCCGCCACACCGTCCGCCAGCATCTGGAAGGCCACGAATTCGTTGGCCACCATCTTGACCCCGAACAGCGTCCCGATCTCCGCCGCGTCGGACCAGGGCACGCCGATCAGCCAGGCCACCGGGGCGAACGCCTTGCCGAGCAGCCACTCGAGAGTGATCCCCTCGATGTTCAGCAGTCCCAGACCCCACCCCAGCATGCCGTTGATCAGGGCGATCAGGGCCAGGAAGGCGATCAGCATGGCCCCCACGTTCAGGGCCAGACGCATTCCGTCCGAGGCTCCTCCCGCGGCGGCGTCGATCACGTTGACCGAGTCCTGCTCGATGTCGAAGTCGAGGCTGTCCCGGGTCTTCGGCACTTCGGTCTCAGGCATCAGGATCTTGCTAACCACGATTCCGGCGGGGGCCGCCATGATGCTGGCCGCCAGCAGGTGGCCCGCGATGGTGGGGAAGTAACCGGCGAGCATGGCCACGTAAGCCGCCATGACGCCACCCGCCACGGTGGCGAACCCTCCGGTCATCACCGTGTTCAGCTCGGACATGGTCATGTCTTTGACGAAAGGCTTCACCAGGAGCGGTGCCTCCGTCTGCCCCACGAAGATGTTCCCGGCCGCCGAGGTGGTCTCCGCACCGCTCGTCTTGAGCGTCCGCTGCATCACCCACGCGACGCCCTTCACGATCCACTGCATCACGCCCAGGTAGTAGAGCACCGTCATCAGGGCCGAGAAGAAGATGATGGTTGGAAGAACCGCGAACGCGAAGTTGGCTCCGATCTCCACGATCCCTTCGCCTCCGGCGACCGGAGTCGAGTAGTCGACCAGGGATCCGAACACGAAACGAGCCCCGGCCAGCGTGTAGCTGATCAGGGCGATGAACACGTCGTTCACAACGCTGAAGAAGCCGCGACCCCAGGTGGTCTTGAGCACGAGCAGCGCGAAAATGAACTGGAGTCCGACTCCCTTGGCCACCAGCGTCCAGTCGATCGACTTTCGCTTGGGCGAGAAGCGCCACAGGACGACCAGGATCACCGCCATGGCGAGCACTCCGCGCCCCAGGCGGAGCAGGAAGGGCTCCTCGATGACACCCGTCTCGATCAAGGTCGAACCGCCCGCCTGGTACGCCCAGGCGACGGCCGGCACGAGAAGCAGAGGCAGTACCAGGCCCAGCACACGTTTCCAACTCACCACGGATCCCACCTTCCCATTTCGTCTCTCGTGAGTACGTGGCCGGACCGCTTCGCGCGGACCAGTTTTCGCTTCTCGAACAGCTTGACAAGCGCCACGCCCGCTACGAATCCGCCGACATGCGCCCAGAACGCTACGCCTCCTCCGCCCTGGCTCATGCTGGCGCTTCCGCCGACGACCTGGAGGAAGAACCAGTAAGCCAACAGCGTCCACGCGGGCAGCGGCATCACCCGTATGTAGATGATGAGGAAGATCAACGTCTGCACCCGGACTCTTGGATACAAGACCATGTACGCGCCCATGATTCCGCTGATCGCTCCGGAAGCGCCGACGGTGGGGATCGCGCTTCCCGGGTCCGCCGCGATGTGGGCAGCCGAGGCCAGGGCCCCGGTCAGCAGGTAGAAGACCAGGTAGCGCACGTGGCCCATCGAGTCTTCGATGTTGTTCCCGAAGACCCACAGGAACCACATGTTGCCGATCAGGTGCATCCAGCCGCCGTGCATGAACATCGAGCTGAACAGCGCCCCGCCGACCAGCCCTCCGGTCCGGCAGTAGACGCCGCCCATGTCGATGCCTGCACCCGGCGGGA
>CAYWLF010000154.1:0-6249 GCA_964458875.1 uncultured Gemmatimonadota bacterium | reverse complement strand
ATGATGGTCGAAGTCGCTCCGGCACACAGAGCCGCGTACCGCGAGGCCATCGAGAACCTCGGAGAAGCAGCCGCGGCTGCTGGAGTCACCGACTACTCGTGGCACTTCTGGAGCAATGACGCCGGGTACCTGCTCTACTATCCGATCGATGACTTCGCCTATTTCGACGACCCGCAGCAGTTGTGGCGGAGCTTCGAAGGCACGGATGGGCAGGCCGGACGTGACGAGTTCTTTGCTGCGATGCAGGCCACGCCGACCCACACCAGTACGGAAATCATCGAGTCGATTCCGTCGCTCGAGTACTGGCCGGAGGGCTTCAGCGACGTGGGCGCCGTCCACCTTCACTACGAGTACGTGGATGGGGCGAATGAAGAGGCCTGGATGGAGAACGCCGCGGCGTGGATGGCCTTCTTTGAGAAGATCGGCTACCCGTATGGCGCTCGCGCCTACCGCACCCGGATCGGCGACGATCGCATGACGTGGGTGTTCTTCGTGCCCGGGCTGTCCGAGTTCCACTCCGATGCCAGCTGGGACGACCTGGTCGAGGCGGCGGGCGCCGGGGCGGAGATGGAAGCGTTGATCGACGACTGGAACGCGGTGGTCGATCGCATGGAGCACACCAGCGCCGGATTCGTGGAGAGCATGACGTACAGTCCCGGCGACATGTAGTCCCCGTCTCAGCCGTCCTCTGGCAGGGCGGTAGAATCAGCAGGAATGCAGAAGGGGCGGCCAAACGAGGCCGCCCCTTTCGCGTTGGGCTTCACACCGCGGTCAGCGCCGCGCTGAGTGCTCTGCGATCAGTCACCCGCGGCGGCTTCGTCCGCTGCCACCGCGGTCCCGCCGAACGTGTAGAACCCGTCCTTGTGCTCTGAACAGACCGAAGTGATGTCCATCGCACCGTCATCCATGGAGGCAATGAAGGTGTCCCAGCCCTCCAGGATCGCCGGAATGTCGTCACCCATGTAGTAGTAGGTGACGTTCCACTCACCGGCCCACGCGTGCGTGAACATGCCGGCGTCGTTCCACTGCCCGGCGTCCACTACTGCCTGCGCCTTGGCGAGGGTGTAGTTCTCCCATTCCGCCCACACCGCGCCCACGTCCGTGCACTTCCACGAGCTCATGGCCATCGCGGGCCCTGGACCATCTCCAGCGGCCTCTCCAGTATCAGCGCTCTGGGCCAGCTGGTAGAATCCGTCCTTGTGCTCGCTGCAGTGCTCCCACAAGTCCAGGCCGTCCTCGCCCGCAGCCGCCTCATAGGCGTCATTGCTGGCGTACTGGCCATCGATCAGGTGGGCCTCGTCCTCGCCGACGGCCCAGAAGTGCACGTTCCACTCGTCCGACCAGTCGTGATAGAACACGCCGGCGGAAACCCAGTGGCCGTCCGCGATCGCGGTTTGTGCGGAGGCCATCCCGCCGGCTTCCCAGTCCTCGTCGATCGCACCGACACTGCCGAAGTCGCACTTCCACGAGCTGATCATCAGCATCGGGGGCGACGTCTCTTCAGACATTTCCTCCTGTGCGACGACGGCGCCGGGCCAGATAAAGGCGGCGGCGATAGCAAACATGACCAAACGATGCAGCATACTCTTACTCCTTGCGGATGGGGCGCATATCGGCCACGCTGACCCGAGTGGTCACGACGGTGCCAATAGCATCTAAGCTCCGGGCACGCCCGAAGCTCGGGACTTCCTGTTATGTTCGTTGAGAATCGGCGCCTCGGAGCACCGAGACTCGAATGAGCCTGAAGCAGCGCCTCCGCCGCCCGCGGAGAACGCAATCGAGGCTACCTAAACGCGGCGGGCTGTGTCAATCCCGGGGTTCCTGGCGGTCTGGGTCCGGAACCTGCTCGATTCTGTCAGTGTTGCCCCATCCATCCCGAGTCCGGGTGGGGGGACTGGTGCGTCTTCGGATAGGAAGAAATGGAAGCCAAGTCTTTTCGTGATGCGAGGATAGCCATCGTCGACGACGAGTCGGCGAACGTCGAGCTCCTGGTTCGTATCCTGGAACTGGACGGCTATACGAACATCTGGGCCTTCACGGACCCGGTCGAATTCCTCGATGCATGCCGCGTTATGCCACCGGACCTGGTGCTCCTGGATCTGAGGATGCCGGAGATCACGGGCTTCGAGGTGCTGGAGCAGCTCAGGCAAGCGATCGACGATTTCGACTACCGCCCTGCGATGGTCATCACTTCCGATGACGATCGCGAAACGAAGCAGAAGGCACTGTCCAGCGGGGCTCGCGACTTCCTGGCCAAGCCGGTGAGTCCCGTGGAGGTCCGCCTGCGCGTCGGGAATCTGCTGCACACCCGATTCCTTCAGCTCGAGCTTCAGAAACATGCCGAGCGCCTGGAGGACCGGGTTAGGGCCCGGACGGCGCAGCTCGAGGAAGCGCGGATCGAGATCCTGGAACGTCTGGCCCTCGCCGCGGAGTACAGGGATGACGCGACGGGCGAGCATACCAGGCGGGTCGGGAATCAATCGGCGAAGCTTGCCGAGGCCCTGGGACTGTCCCCCGACGAGGTCGAGGACATCCGTCGTGCGGCGCCTTTGCACGACGTGGGCAAGATCGCGATGCCCGACAGCATCCTGCTCAAGGCGGGTCCGCTCACCGAGGATGAGATGGAAACGGTGCGTGAACACCCGGGTGTAGGCGCGAGGATTCTCTCCGGAAGTCGGGTGCCGATGCTCCTGGTGGCCGAGGAAATCGCCATGAGCCACCACGAGTGCTGGGATGGTGGCGGGTACCCCGATGGATTGAAGGGGGAGGAGATCCCGCTCTCGGCGAGAATCGTCACCATCGTAGACGTGTTCGACTCGCTGACGCATGTTCGGCCGTACAAGCGCGCCTGGACGGAAGACGAAGCTCTCGACGAGATCGAACGACTGACGGGTACGAAGTTCGATCCGAGGGTGGCGGAGGCGTTTCTGAGAATGCGTGGCCGGCCGGGTTTCTCGATGCCGCCCGGCCCGGTGGAGGAGGAAGAGATCGAATGAGCACCGGCCGGATGGTTCCGCGAATTGCTCTCCTCTGCGCGACGGGCCTCCTGGGTGCCTGTGCGTCTGCGCCGCCTCCGGAGTCCGCCGCATGGGGCGGGTTCGGGCCTCCACCGCCCAACACGTTCGCGGAAGCCATGACGGCGCTCGAGGCGGGAAACCATAACGAGGGACGGGCGAAGCTGGCCCAGGTACTCGAGGTCTGCGGCACCACCGCCCTCGGCGAACAGGCGGCGGTGGCGCTCATCGTGGATGCCCTGGATCCGCGGCACCCGGACCTGGACCTGGCTGCCAGCCTGTCCCGCGCCTATCTGAGTCAGCCATACAGGACGGCCCTCGGCGAGCAGGTCGCGACTTCCGCGTACCTGGTTTCGCTCGATGTGGGGGGTGAGATCGATGAGAGCCTCTCGATCCTTCCGTCGGCGGACCCGGCCGAATTTCCGACCGAATGCGGGGGCGGTTCTCTTTCACCCACGGATCGGGGGGACATGAGCATTCCGGCACCGCCCTCGCAGTCTCTCGCGAACCGCCTGTCCGATCTCGAGCAAACCGTCGCGGACCTCCAGACGGAGCTCGAGCGTGTACGGGAGACGCTGCGTCCGTGAGCGACCGGCCGAAGATCTCGATTCCTCCGCTCACCGTGCGCGTTCGCCTGCTCGCTGCCCTCGTGGGTATCGCCCTTCTGCTCGCTGGCCCCGCCCTGTACAGCATCGCGCGCCTGCAGGCGGTTCGGGACATCGCGTTCGAGCTGCACGACCGGCACGCCGCATCGCGAGCCGCCGTCGGCGAGCTGCGCACGGCGCTCGCCGAAGCGGACAGGCTGCAGCGGAGCTACATCGTCACCGGCGACACCACGACGCGGGCGGAGCTGTTCGAATCGCTGCAGGACGCGAGGGCGAGCTACCGCCTGGCGACTGCCGCCGGCTACGGGATGTCGAGCCTTCCGCTCGGACTGACGCTGACCGAGCTGGAGGAGGCGGCGCACGAGATAGACCGCCTGGTACGATCGGGGGCGGTCGGCGAAGCGACGGAGTACTTCGGCGAGGTCCGGCATCTATTCGGCGATGCCGACACCGGGATCGCCCTGATGACGGGAGCGATCGATCGGCAAAGCGCAGGAGCCACCATTCGTGCCGAGACGATCGCCTCCGAGGCCGCCACGTCCACCCTGATCGCACTCGTCGGAGCCCTCGGGCTCGCCCTGATCATCGGGCTCAGCACGACGCAGGTGCTGACCAGTCCGCTTCGCCGGCTGCGGCACTCCATGGCGCGGGTCGCAGAAGGCGACTTCGAAGAGGCAGCCCTCGTCGAGACCGGCCGTCGCGACGAGCTGGGAGACCTGGCGCGTTCCTTCCAGTCCATGACCACCCAGTTGTCGGAGTTGAATCGCCTCAAGGCCGAATTCGTCAGCAAGACCAGCCACAACCTCAAGACGCCGATCAACGTGATCGGCGGATACGCCGAAATGCTGGAGGACGGACTATACGGTGAGCTGCAGGAGGACCAGGCCGAACCCGTGCGCGGGATTCGGGAACAGGCCGAGGCTCTCACGACCCAGGTCCGGCAACTCGTGGACCTGAGCCGTGTCGAAGCGCACGCTTTCACGGTTCGATTGCAGACACTCTACGTCGCGGACCTGCTCCTGGGCGTGCAACGCTCGTTCGAGGCGCTCGCGCGTCAGAGGAAGATCGAGTTCGAGATCGTCACGGATCCGTCGGCCCCGGCTACGATCGTCGGCGACGAGGATCGACTTCGAAACGAGGTCCTCGGAAACCTGGTCACCAACGCGTTCAAGTTCAGCAAGGCGGGGGATCGGGTCAGGGTGCTGGCCACGAGCACCGACGGCTCGATGGAATTCGTGGTCTCGGACACCGGACTGGGAATCGATACGGCGGAACTCGAGCGGATATTCGATCGCTACTACCAGACGAGCACCGGGAAGCGCGCCTCCGGATCGGGGTTGGGTCTCGCGATCGCCAAGGAGGTAGTGGCTCGGCACGGCGGTACGATCACGGCGTCGAGCGAGGAAGGTAAGGGCGCTACGTTCCACGTCGTCCTGCCGGTCGCCGGCGCCGGCTCTCCAGAGGGCAAGTGACCGCGAAACCCCCTAGTCCGCCGCCTCCAACCGCACCGCGCAGAACTTGAACCCGGGGATCTTCCCGTAGGGGTCCAGTGCGTCGTAGGTGAGGACGTTGGCCGCCGCCTCCCGGAAGTGAAACGGAATGAACACGCTGCCGGGAAGCAGGTTGTCGGATGCCATGGCCGTCAGCGTGATGGAGCCGCGCCGGGAGGCGACGTTCACCCAGCCTCCGTTTCCCACGCCGAGTGCCGCGAGGTCGTCAGGGTGGACCTCGACGCGCGCTTCCGGCGCGATCGCGTGCAGGGCCCGCGAGCGCCGGGTCATCGTGCCGGTGTGCCAGTGCTCCAGGAGGCGACCCGTGTTGAGGACGAACGGATACTCGTCGTCCGGCGGCTCCGCGGCCGGAGTGAACTCGGCCGGCACGAACCGTCCGAGGCCGTCGGGGGTCGGGAAGGCGTCGCCGAACAGGACCTGGGTGCCGTCCGTCTCGAGGTCCGGGCACGGCCACAGCTTCCCGGTCAGTCCGAGGTTCTCGTGCGTGAGACCCGCGTAGGACGGGGCGAGCGCCGTCATCTCGTCGAACACGTCGGACGACGAGTCGTAGCGCATCGGATACCCGAACGCGGTCGATAACTCGGACACGATCTTCCAGTCCTCGCGCGCCGATCCGGGCGGGTGAAGAGCCTTCCGGCCCACCTGCACGCGGCGATCGGTGTTGGTGTACGTGCCGACCTTCTCCATGTGCGTGGTCGCCGGCAGGATGACGTCCGCGAACTCGGCCGTCTCCGTGAGGAAGATGTCCTGCACTACCAGGAAGTCGAGATTGGCGAGCGCCTTCCGAACCTTGTTCACGTTGGGGTCGGAGAGGAACGGGTTCTCTCCCATCATGTACATGCCCTTGATGTCGCCGGAGAGGGCCTGGCCCATGATCTCGACCACCGTGAGCCCGGGGTTGGGATCGAGGTCCACCCCCCAGGCGGCTTCGAACTTCGCCCGAATCTCGGGATCCTTCACGCTCTGGTAGTCCGGGTACACGATCGGAATGAGACCGGCGTCCGAGGCTCCCTGCACGTTGTTCTGCCCACGCAGCGGATGGAGCCCGGTGCCCGGCTTTCCGACGTTCCCCGTCATCATCATCAATGCGATCAGGCAGCGGGAGTTGTCCGTTCCGTG
>CAYWLF010000153.1:0-6272 GCA_964458875.1 uncultured Gemmatimonadota bacterium | reverse complement strand
GCCGCCCTCCGAGGAGGAGTCGGAATCCTGAAGGTTGTGGGGGACGCGGCGAACAGGGAGATCGTTCAACGTACCTGTCCGGGGGCCGTCTACGTGTCGTGGGAGAGCCAGGAAGACGTGGCTCGGGCGGTCCAATGGTCGGGAGCCCTGGCGATAGGACCCGGCCTGGGCCGATCAGACGAGTGCCGTCAGCTCGTCGAGGAAGTCCTGGACTCCCGGGGCTCGCGACCGGTGGTCGTCGACGCGGATGGACTGAGTGTCTTCGCGGGGGATATGGATCGACTGTCGGGGCTCCTTCAAACCACCGATGTGGTGACGCCTCATCCCGGTGAGCTGGCGCTGCTCACCGGAACGCCCCTCGAGAGCGTTCTCGCCGATCCGCCGGGCGCGGCGGTCGCAGCGGCGGAGACCCTCGGGTGCGCCGTAGTTCTCAAGGGCGCTCCCTCCTGGATCGCGGAGACCGGGCAGCCGCTGCGGATGAGTACCACCGGCGGTCCGGCGGTCGCATCGGGCGGCACGGGTGACGTGGTCACGGGACTGATCGGGGCTTACCTCGCCGCCGGCATGGCGAGCGCGGACGCGGCAGCCGCGGCTCTATGGCTCACGGGCGTGGCGGCCGGAAGTTCGCCGGAGCCCGCCGGACACCTGGCGTCGGACATCCCGGATCACCTGCCGGGTGTCAGGGCTCGGTTGGCGAAGATGGGACCGCCGCGCGGTCCGGTGCTCTTCGTGTCCGAGCCTTGAACGTGAGGCGTGAAGCGAGGCTGACCGTCTCCCTCGTCGTCCTTGGCTCTGTCTTCCTGGCGGCGGGCGTCCAGGCGCAGACCGGCGGTTGGCGAACCGACGAGCGGGTGCTGATCACCGATTTCGGGATCGTATCGGCTCTGGCGAGGTCGTCAGGAACCGTCTTTGCGGCCACGACCGGGGGGCTGCTCCTCCTCGACGAGGCGTTCAACCGGCTGGAACCTCCGATCACGGTCGAGGACGGATATCCGCCGGCGGTTCCCACGGCCATGGTGTTCGATCACCGAGACCGATCGCTCTGGTTGGCGGCTGCCAGCGCACTGATCCAGTTCGACCCTTTCAGCCGCCGCTTCAGGGACCGGGTCCCGGTACGCTACGTCGTGACCGGCCTGGTACCGGCTGAGGCTTCCGGCTCCGACCTGTTCGTCCGGATGCGGGGTGAATGGTGGAGACTGGACACGTTCAGCCGCGACCTCCGGCTGGCGAACCCCGGCTCGGTTCTGGCCGCGATCGACGCCAGAGCTGATCTGAGGGCCCGAGAGGAGGCGCTTCGAGACCCCTTCTTCCTCGATGCGGCCCGGCAGGTCGTGCGCTCCTCCCACACCGGTCCGGTGCGAATCCTGGACCTGGTCCCGTCCAGGGACGCGTACGGCTGGTGGCTGGGCACCGCCGGCGAGTCGCTCGTCCTCTACGATGGGATCGGGCGCGTGGGTAGCCGAACGGTGGTCGGGCCCGCCGGGACGGGGATGTCGGCCGTCATGGCTGGCGAGGACGGGATCTGGTTCGCACCCTCTGAGCCCCTCGAGGGCCGTTACGCTGTCGCCCTGGCCAGCCCCGACCTCCAGCAATGGCGCGCATGGCGGGCCGACTCCTCTCGCGCTGTGCCGGACCTGGTGACCGACCTGTTGCGATCGCCTGGCGGGACATGGGCAGGGGGAGAGTCAGGGCTCCACTGGATGGGAGACGAGCGGGCGGAGTGGAGAGAGGAGCGGGATGTCGATCTGTCCTACCGTCCGGTGCTCAGTCTGGGCGCCGCTTCGGGCCGAGCAGCGGAGGCTGTCTGGGTGGGTTCGGCGCGCGGCCTGCTTCGCGTGCATGCGGCCGGAGGTGGGGTCGATATTTCGGTCATGCCCTCCGTGGCCGTCGGATCGGTCGTGGAGGCGGACGGGCGCGTTTGGATCGGAACCATGCATGGCCTCTACTCCATGCTCGTTCCCGATTCGATCGGGCAGCCGGTTCAGCCGAGTCGAGTGGAAGGACCATCCGCACTTCGGTCGCCGGTTGGAGCGCTCGCCGCCTCCGGAGACACCGTGTACGCGGGCCTCGACCGGGAGGTGTGGTGGAGGGCAGGACGGGAGGCGGAATGGAACCGGCTGGAGCCTGCCGGTAGGGCGCGAGCTGCCGTGTCGGCGCTGGCGATTCGAGGCGGTGTCCTCTGGGTGGGCTCGGCAGCCGAACTGACCGTCGCCGAAGTGGCCGGCGGTGTAGTCGGTCGCTACTCGTTCGGGCCAGATCTTCCTCCGGGCCCCAGGGGCGAGACTGCGATTGCGGACATTTCGGTGGTGTCTGAGACGGAAGCATGGGTGGCCACGCCGGCTGGTGCCGTGCGTCTCCACGTCAGGCATTGACTTCCCCATCGGGTACCCCGGCGCGGGCAGGGGAGATGCGGGACAGTCCCGAATTCCGGCGGATCCGCTCGTTGATCGATGGAGTGGGGGCCCCGTCGGTGCCGGAGGTCGAGCTGGGACCGGGCGATGATGCGGCCACTCTGCGCCTCGCGGCTTCCGAGTCGCTGGTAGTCAGCGTCGATCTGTCGCTGGAGGATGTGCACTTCCGCCGTGAGTGGCTGACCTGGGACGCGATCGGGTTTCGCTCCGTCGCGGCGGCGCTCAGCGACCTGGCGGCGATGGCGGCGCGGCCGATTGGCGTGCTCGTCTCCCTGGCCGTACCCCCCGAGCTCGACGCCCGTACGCTGGCCGAGATGTCTGAAGGCATGGGGGAGTGCCTGCGCGAGCACGGAGCCGCTCTGCTCGGCGGGGACCTGTCCCGTTCACCGGGGCCGGTGGTGATCGACATCACGGTCATCGGTGCTGCCGAGACTCCCGTGAGGCGTTCCGGCGCTTTGCCGGGCGACGAGCTATGGGTGAGCGGCCGTCTCGGTGGAGCGGCAGCGGCCGCGACGGCATGGTCCGGAGGTCTCGAGCCAGGGCCCTCCGCGCGCCGTGCGTTCGAGCGCCCGCGCCCCCGCCTGAGAGAGTCCGCTCTCCTGCGCGAGGGCGCCGACGTCCATGCCATGATCGACCTGTCCGACGGGCTCGCATCCGATGCCGCTCAGATGGCGGCTGCGTCGGGTGTCCGCGTGATCCTCGAGTCGGCCGCGGTACCGCTGCACGAGGTCCTGGAAGGTTGGGCACGACCGGAAGCCGCGCTGGCCATCGCCGTGGGCGGAGGCGAAGACTACGAACTCCTCGTGGCGGTCGCACCGGGCACGGCCGCTACGGCCGCCCTCGAGTTGTATCGGGATCTCGACGTCGAACTCACTCGAGTAGGAACGGTCGCAGAAGGCTCAGGCGTGGTATGGATTGGAGACGAGAGAGAAGAGGTGGATTCCCCATCCGCCGGTTTTGATCACTTCTCGGCCGAAGAGTGAAGGCTTGGTAAGGACGGCCTGGTTCTGGATCGTCACGGTGCCGGCCACCGCCTTCTTCTCGACCGTGTCGATCGTGGGCGGGCTGGTGCGAGCCCCGGCGAGTCTTCACGATTGGGTGCACCGGAACTGGGGGAGGACGGAGCTTTGGGCGGCCGGCGTCCGAACGACCGTCACCGGCCTGGAGAACGTGAGCCACACGGCCCCACAGATCTTCATCGCGAACCACCAGTCCATCTTCGACATCTTCGCGATCCTGGCGTACGTCCCGGCGTCGGTGCGATTCGTCGCCAAGAAGGAACTCGGCCGCATCCCGATCTTCGCGCAGGCCATGCGGGCTGCGGGGCACATCTTCATCGATCGCAATGACCGGCGGGGAGCGACGGAGTCCATGCGTGTGGCCGGAGTACGCATGAAACGAGATCGCCTGTCACTCGGGCTCTTCCCGGAGGGGACACGCTCGCAGACAGGCCGCCTCGGAGGGTTCAAGAAGGGGACGTTCGCCCTGGCGATCGAAACTCAGGTTCCCATCGTCCCGCTGGCCGTAGACGGCGGATACCGGGTGTCGACGCGGGGACGGATCCGCGCCTCGCGCATGCACGTGTCAGTGGGGGAGGCGCTCGCGACGGAGGGCATGACGGTGGACCACCGGGACGCGGTGCTGACGGCCGTCCGGAGTAGAGTGTCCCTGCTGCTCGACGGAGCGGGGAGAGCCCCCGCTCCCTCAGAGTGATCGGCTACTGGCTGTCAGGCGTGAAGAAGATCGGCACGCCACCTTCCGTCGGGGCGATCACCAGGTTGTTCGAGCCGCTTCCCACCTCTCCGAGCACCTCCAGGTATCGCCAGTACAGGTAGCGCTGCCCCTGCACACCGGTCAGACTGGTGGCGATGATCTCCTGGGCGTCCCGGATACCGGCGGCCTCTGCCCGCTTCTGATTGGCCTGCTCCTCGACGACTTCGGTCTCGTAGGCCTCGGCCTGGACTTGCTGTTCACGGGCCAGCTTGTTCTCGATCGCCTGTCGGATGGTCTCAGGCGGCTCGATCTCCCGGACGAAGAAGTCCGTGACGACGATCCCCTTCGGAGTCAGGCCCACGTCCATCAGAGTCTCGATGCGGTCTCCGATCGTTGCCCGATCGCTGGACAGGATGTTGGAGGCTTCGACTTCTGCCACGGCGTCTCGAATGGCTGAGCGATAGGTGTTGTAGACGTAGGCGTGGATGTCGGCCGGGCTGCCGACGGTCAGATACAGGTTAACGACGGAATCAGGATTGATTCGATAGCGATAGGCGGCGTCGACCCCGATCTGCAACTGGTCGGACGAGAGCGCGGTGAGGCGCTCCGCCGCGCCTTCCCTCGGATACTGGATCTCCCGGGTCGAGTAGTTGGTCCACGACCGAAGGATCGCGTGGTACAGGCCCTGCCGGTAGGGAGTCGAGCTGACGGCCCCGGTCACCGGGTTGCGCTTGACGCCGACCTCGTACTCGTCCACGCGGTTGAAGCCGAACAGGAAAGCAAGCACGACCAGCATGATCGCGATCCCGGCTCCGATCGTCCCGGCTTGCTGAAGGAGTTTCTTAATCATGGTCACCTTCCATTGGATGCGGTCGACGACGGTATTGTCAGCGATTGCGCATGGAGCCAATTTGAGGCACTCGAGGGGGATGTGACACCCCGAAACCGATTTGGAAGCGAGACCATGCCGAGAATTAGCGATATTTCAGCACGAGAGATCCTCGACTCACGGGGGAATCCCACGGTGGAGGCGGAGGTCATCCTCGAGGGAGGGGCGGTCGGCCGCGCCGCCGTGCCCAGCGGGGCGTCCACGGGCCAGCACGAGGCCGTCGAGCTTCGGGACGGCGATGCGTCACGGTATGGAGGCAAAGGCGTCCTCCACGCCGTAGGCCACGTGAACGGAGAGATCCGCAACGTCCTCGACGGGCACGACGCCACGGACCAGGCGGCGATCGATCGCACGTTGATCGAGCTCGACGGCACCCCCAACAAGCGCCGGCTGGGTGCCAATGCCATCCTGTCGGTCTCGATGGCAGCCGCCCGGGCCGCGGCTTCCCACCTCGGGATCCCGCTCTACAGGCACCTCGGGGGAGACGATGTCACCACTCTTCCCGTGCCGATGATGAACATCCTGAACGGTGGAGCGCACGCGGACAACAGCGTGGACATCCAGGAGTTCATGGTGGTGCCGGTAGGCGCGGCCACCTTCGCAGAGGGGCTTCGCGCCGGGGCGGAAGTCTTCCACGCCCTGAAGAAGCGGCTTAGCGCCGAGGGTCACAATACGGCGGTCGGCGATGAAGGGGGGGTCGCTCCGAACCTGGGGTCGGACCGCGAAGCGCTGGAGGTGGTGATTGAAGCGATCCGCGACGCCGGCTATGAGCCGAGTAGCGACGTCGCCGTCTCCCTGGACGCCGCGGCGACGGAGTTGTTCGATCCGGCGAGCGGCTCATACGTGTTCGAGGGGTCGGGTCAGCAGGTCGCGCTCTCGCCCGCCGAGATGGTGGACATGTACGCCGGGTGGCTCGACCAGTATCCGATCGTTTCGATCGAGGACGGCCTGGGCGAAGACGATTGGGAGGGCTGGCGTCGGATGACCGAGCAGCTCGGCGCTCGCGTTCAGATCGTCGGAGACGACCTGTTCGTCACCAACGTCGATCGTCTGCGGCGAGGAATCGAGATGGGCGTGGCGAACTCGATCCTCATCAAGCTCAACCAGATCGGCACGGTGACCGAGACTCTCGATGCGATCCGGATGGGCCGTGAGGCCGGGTACACTTCGGTGATCTCACACCGCTCGGGCGAGACCGCGGACACGTTCATCTCGGACCTCGCCGTGGCCACGTCGGCTGGTCAGATCAAGACGGGATC
>CAYWLF010000152.1:0-6304 GCA_964458875.1 uncultured Gemmatimonadota bacterium | reverse complement strand
CCGGGCGAAGCGCATTACGGCCGGGAGGTGCACGTGTTCGACTGGGACGGCACCGTGCTTTCGGTGATGCAACTGGACGCGGACGCCATGGCGATCGCCGTGGATTCGCGGCGCGGCCGCCTGCTTGCCGTGCGCCATCTTCCGACGCCCGCCGTACTGGCGTACGAGTTGGCGCCTGCGCAGCTGCTGGCACTGGGGATGGACAGGCGGACTGATTGACCGTTGAGGCGGGTGGCGGTGGCCGGTACATTCGGCCACCGTGACCACACCGACCCGTTCCATTCGGTTTCCGTTCGAGACGACAGAGCTCGACAACGGGCTGACCGTGATCCTGCAACCGGATCGCTCCAGCCCCGTCGTCGCGGTGCACGTCATGTATCACGTCGGCTCGAAGGACGAGCGCCCCGGCGGCACCGGCTTCGCCCACCTGTTCGAGCACCTGCTGTTCCAGGGCTCGGAGCACGTCGAGGAGGCCGAGCACTTCCGGCTCATCCAGGAAGCTGGGGGCACCCTCAACGGTTCGACGTGGTTCGACAGGACCAACTACTTCGAGACCATGCCTTCTCACCAGCTGGACCTTGCGCTGTGGCTCGAGGCGGATCGGATGGGCTGGTTCCTGCCTTCCATCACGCAGGGCAAGCTGGACAACCAGCGCGACGTGGTGAAGAACGAGCGCTTGCAGTCATACGAAAACCGTCCCTATGGGCTGGCCACGGAGACGGCTCTGCACCACGCGTTCCCCGCCGGGCACCCGTACCGTCACCCGACCATCGGTTACATGGAGGACCTGGACCGCGCGACTCTCGACGATGTGCGGCGCTTCTTCAGGACCTGGTACGGACCCGAGAATGCGGTCCTCGCCGTGTGCGGGGACTTCGATGCGGAAGATGCCCTGCGCCGGGTGGATCGCTTCTTCGGTGAGATCCCCAGGGGCGATTCTCCGGTTCGCTCGGCGATGGCTCAGCCCGCGGGTGGCGCGCCGGAGGTCGTCCGTCTCGAGGACTCCGTCAGCGTTCCGCGGGTGTACATGATGTACCCCGCGCCGTCGTTCCGATCCGACGATTACGAAACCTCCGCCTTGATCGCGTCGGTTCTGGCGGGCGGGCGATCGTCGCGCCTGTACCAGGAGCTCGTGTACGAACGGCGCATCGCGGCCGACGTGCACGCCTTCGTGTGGCCCCTCGAGGATATCGGGATGATGTGGGTGGTGGCGACGGCGCGGCCGGGAGTGAGTGCGGAGGCTCTTCGCGCGGGCCTGGACGAGACGCTCGGGCGGCTGGCGGACCGGCCTGTCACCGACGAAGAGGTGTCCGGCGCCCGTCGTCGAGCCCGCCGCCAGCTCCTGCTCCAGCTCGAAAGCGTCGGTGGACGAGCCGGGGCCCTGGCCCTCGCGGCCGTCGTGCGCGGCGACCCCGAATACGTCAACGACGCCTTCGATCGCTACGGCGCGGTGCAGACGACGGAGTTGAGGGACCTGGCGCCGCGCATCCTGGTGGAAGAGAGGCGGACCGTGGTGGACGTCGTCCCCCTCGCACCGCGGGAGTCGTCGAAGCCATCCCCCGAGGTACTGCCGTGAGCCTGGATCGATCGCGCGCTCCGGAGGCTGGCGTCGCTCGAGGCCTGCAGATTCCACGACCTGAGCGCCACCGGCTCCCGAACGAGATGATGGTGGCCGCCGTGCGTCGGCCGCGGCTGCCGGAAGCCACGGTCAGTCTCGTGCTGCCGGCTGGTGCGGATTCGACGGGGCCGAACCAGTCGGGCCTGGCGTCCCTGGTCGCCAAGGTCCTGCCTGAAGGTGCGTCCGGTAAGAGCTCGCGCGAGATGGCCACCTGGCTGGACGGACTCGGGGTGCATCTGGGAGTCGCGGTAGGGTACGACTCGATGATCGTCCGCCTCCACACGCTCTCCGGGCAGTTGGCCCCGGCCCTCGATGCGCTGGCGGCCGTGGCGTTGGAGCCGGACTTCCCGCCGGACGAGGTGGAGCGATGCCGAAGCGAACGACTCGACGCCATCCGGAGGCTGAAGGACGAGCCCGCGGACGTGGCAGCCGATGTGTTGGCCGAGCTCCTGTTCGCCGATCATCCCTACGGACGCCTCACTCGTGGCCGGGAGGACACGGTCGAGAGCCTGGCACGGGAAGACCTGGCCGGGTTTCACGCCCACCGTTTCAGTCCCCGGGCCGCCACCCTGGTGGCGTGCGGCGATCTGCCCGAAGACTTCAGCGACCTCGTGGCGGCCCGGTTCGGCGACTGGCGGGGCGAGGCCGTGGACACGGAACCGCCGGCGCCCGCCCGCAGGGTCGCGAATCCCGGGATCGTGCTCGTGGACCGCCCCGGGAGCGCCCAGTCGGAAATTCGGATCGGCGGCATCGGACTCAGGCGAGGGGATCCCGACGAGCCAGGCGGCCGGGTGGCCAACGCCATCCTGGGTGGCCTGTTCAACTCGCGGCTCAACATGAACCTGCGCGAGGACAAGGGATGGACGTACGGCGCTCGCTCCACTATGTCCATGAGGCGTTCCCCGGGGCCCCTCAGTCTGCGCGCGGCCGTCGAGACCGCCGTGACTGGTGCCGCCGTCCAGGAGATGCTCCGGGAAGTCCGGGCCATGCGTGAGTCGCCTCCGACCGCCGGAGAGATGCGGACGGCCTCCGGGGCCCTGACCCGGTCGCTCCCCCTGCGCTTTGAAACGAACGCGCAGATCGCGGGCACGATCGCCGAACAGGCCATCTACGGTTTGCCGGATGACTACTGGGACACGTTTCCGTCCCGGATCGAGCAGGTTTCGGCGGGCGAGGTGCAGGATATGGCCTTGCGGTTGCTCGATCCCGACGATCTCGCAGTCCTCGTGGTGGGCGACGCCGGGGCGGTGCTGCCGGGTCTCGAGCAGCTGGGACCGGTGCTGCTGCGGGACGCGCCTTGAGCTTCGGTATGTTTTCGGTTATTCTGGGGTCGTGTCCACGGTGACCCATTGAACGATTCAGGCGAAAGATCAGGGGCTCCCGGCATGCGGGCGAGTCGCTCGGTGTACGAGGGCCGGATACTGGACGTTCGAGAGGACACCGTGCGGTTCCCGAACGGAAGCGAGGGCATCCTCGAGATCGTTCGGCATCGGGGCGCCGCCGCGGTCCTGCCGCTGTATCGGCGGGATGAATGCGAGCCCGGAACGGGCCCCGACGTCGTCCTGTTGCGTCAATACAGGTACGCGGCGGGAGGCACGTTGTGGGAAGCGCCGGCGGGCAAGCTGGACGAGGGGGAAGCCCCGGAGGTCTGTGCGTCCCGGGAGCTGGAGGAGGAAGCGGGGATCAAAGCCAACCGGCTGATTCCGCTCACCACCCTCCTGACCACGCCTGGCTTCTCGGACGAGCGCGTCTACCTCTTCCTGGCCACGGGCCTGGAGAAGGGGCGCCAGGCGCTGGAGGAGCACGAGGTCATCGAGTGCCACAGGATGCCGCTGGCGAAAGCGGTGGAATTGGTCCTGTCCGGTGACATCGTGGACGGAAAGACCGTCAGTCTATTGCTGATGGCGGCCGTTGCACCGGCTCTGTGGGGTGGGTGAAGGAACCCTGCACGGGGTTTGGAGCAACAATCGCCGACTGGCAGGTGTCTGAAGGACAGGGGAAGAGATCTGTTCCGGTGGTGACTGCGCCGGGAGAACCATAAGAAACGACAAGCGACAGTGGAGTGACCTCGAAGGTGCCGGTAGGTTTCGGCGCCGGTCGCACGGTCGCTCCCGGGCGGGGAAGCCGGGGAACGCGGGAGAACGCAATGACGAACGCGACAGAGTCCAGAAAGCTCGTTGGTTCAGAATCGCCCGTCGATGAGCGGACGCTGCGGGCGAACCTCAAGGAGCTGGATGACGCAGCGCTGGTGGCAGAGTATCTGGATGGCAGGCGTCACGCCTTCCACGAGCTGGCCGAGCGCTATCACACGCGCCTTCTGAACTTCATCTACCGGACGATCGGAGACCGCGATCGTGCCGAAGACCTGGTCCAGGAGACGTTCGTTCGCGTGTACCGGCACCTGCACCGGTTCGATCCGACCAAGAAGTTCTCGACGTGGATCTACACGATCGCGAGCAACCTGGCGAAGAACGAACTGCGCAACCGGTCGCGCAATCCCCTGGTGCTGTTCCAGGCGATCAAGAAGCACTGGGAGGCGGATCACAGGCCCCTGCAGTGGGAAGACAGCTCCTACTCGCCGGACGACCTGTTCCGAAAGCGGCACTTGCGGGAGCAGGTCGAGAAGGCCGTAGCGGAGCTGCCGGAGCACCACCGGGTGGTGTTCGTGCTGCGCGAGATGGAAGGCAAGACGTACGAGGAAATTTCGGAGATCACCGGCGTCACGCTCGGCACCGTCAAGTCGCGGTTGAACCGGGCCCGGAACAAGTTCGCCCTCATCATCGGCCCGATGTTGGAATAGTCGCGAGCGAACAGAGCGGAATCACCCGAGAGGCGGCCACCAGGCCGCCTCTCTCGCATCCGGGAACCGGCGGGAACAACCTTCCCCCACGCGCGTAGTAATCGCACGCTGAAGGCAATCGACCTGGTGCAGGTCGTTGGGGCGCTAACGGACGAGATTTGGCATACGATTATGTCGTGCGATCATTTCATTGAACGGTACACGGACTTCAGGGATGGTCTCCTGGATGCCGATACAACGGCGGAGGTCGAGACGCACCTGGCCGCCTGCCCTTGCTGTGCGCGTTACGATCGGGTGATGCGGCGCGGCCTCGAACTGCTGTCGGATATCCCGCTTCCCGAGAGCTCTGACGACTTCATGCCGCGGCTCCGCCACCGGCTGTACAACGTGGACTGCGGCGTTGCCGAAGGACGCAGGAGCTTCGGCGGGAGCGCCGCGTTGGTCGGAGTGGCAGCGGTCGGGTTGCTGGCACTGTTCTGGCTCCCTTTCGCGGCGAGCGTACCCCTGGAGATGGAGCTTCCGGCCGTGTCGGCGCAGTTCCCTCCGCAGGGATCCGTGGAGGTGCCGTCACTCTTCCGCAGCGGTCCGTTCGTGACTACCCTCCTGCTTGAGGATGAAACGCACCTGGACGGATATCTCACGGAGTTCGAGTGGCCGCCTCTCCAACAGTCGTATTCCGCCGTCGCCGTCGAAGCTTCCTACCTCGCGTCGGAGCCCGCACTCTTCAACCGCTGAGTTCTGGGATGCGAGTGGACCGCCGCCTTCTACGGGGGATCGCTTGAGCCTCGCGGCGGATCGTAGTCTCCTCAACATCGTTGAGCGGGGTGACGTCGAGGGTGTGTTCTTCTTTCACGGCGACGCGGAGCGCCTTCGCGACGACGCTGCTCGCACCCTGGTGGAAGCGGCCATCGATCCTGCCACCCGCGACTTCAACCTGGATACGTATCGAGCCTCGGAGGTCAGCCCTGAGGCCCTGGCGGCGTCCCTGGGGATGCCTCCCGTGATGGCGCCCCGCCGCGTCGTGGCCCTGTTCGGTGCTGAGCGACTGACCCCGACGGGGTGCGGTGTGGTTGAGAAAGTACTCGAGCGGACGCCGCCCGAACTGACGCTCGTGGTGACGGCGACGATTCCAAAGGGTTCGCGTAAGGCATTCTATCAGAAGATGAAGAAGGGAGCGGTCGCACTGGAGTGGGCCGCCCCCCGAGACGCCGAAATCCCCGGTTGGCTGATTGAGCGGGCGAGGGAGAAACATGGGGTCGTCCTCGAGCCTCGGGCCGCCGAGGCCCTCGCCGCGGCCGTGGGGAGCGACCTCGGCCTGCTCGAGGCCGAACTCGAGAAACTGGCCTCCACCGGGGACGGATCGCCGGTCACGATCGACCGAATCGCCCAGCTCGTGCCTAACGTCAGGCCCGTGAATCGGTGGGCATGGCTCGATTCGGTTGCCGAGCGCGACTACCGGACGGCGCTGGCCGACCTGCCGACCCTTCTCTCGGCGCCCGATTCCAGCGCCGTGGGACTGATCAGCGCCATGACGGACCACCACCTGCTTCTCGGCATCGCTGCCGAGGGAGGCGCGTCTCTCCTGGAGCGCACTCTTGGCGAGGTCGGCAAGCCATACCTGAAATTCAAGGTACGCACGTTCGCCGGTCAGTCGCGGCGGTGGAGAGGCGAGGAGGTCGATCGCGCGCTCCGGCTTCTCCGCCGGGCGGACGGGCGGTCGAAGACTACCGGTGGTCGCGACGCGGCCGTTCTCGAGGAGCTTCTCCTCGGACTGCAGGCGCTGCAGGCGGCGGGGCGATCGTGATGCCCGGCCGCACCCTGAGGTCCCTTCGCAACGGAGGGCGATCGGCGGGATGGACCGTACTCCTGCTGGCGCTGGGCGCGGG
>CAYWLF010000151.1:0-6339 GCA_964458875.1 uncultured Gemmatimonadota bacterium | reverse complement strand
CCGAGAGTCAGGGCGCCGGATCGATCCGGTAGGCCCGGCTACCGGCCAGGATGTAGAGCTCGCCCGCAGCGTCCTCTCCGAACGAATAGACGCTCCCCAGATCCGGAATCGACCACTCCCGCTCTTCGACCGCGGCCCCCTGGGCCGGATCCCACCGGAAGCTCCTCAACCATCCAGAGCAGTAATCCGAGTAGAAGTAGGTTCCGGTCAGCCCGGCGATCGCCGAACCGCGGTAGACGTGCCCGCCGGTAATCGAACAACCGTCGGCATGGCCGTACGAGATCGCCGGATCCTTGAGACCCGTGCGGTCGCAGTTCGAATCCTGGTAGCACTCAGGGCCTTCGACCGTATTCCAGCCGTAGTTCACGCCCGCCTCTGAAAGGGGAGCGACGCTCACTTCTTCCCATTTGTTCTGGCCCACGTCAGCTACGACAATGACGCCGCCCTCGACGTCGATGTCATTGCGCCAGGGATTCCGAACTCCAAAAGCCCAGATCTCGGGCCGCCCGCCGCCGGAGACGAACGGATTGTCCGGGGGAATCGCATACGGATCTCCGCCGTCCACGTCTATACGGAGGATGGAGCCGAGCAGCGTATCCAGGTTCTGGCCGTTCCCTCTGGGATCTCCGCTCGAGCCGCCATCGCCGAGCGGGATGTAGAGCATGCCGTCGGGACCGAACAGGAGCTGCCCCGCGTTGTGATTCCCGTTCGGCTGCTCGACGAACAGAATCTCCTTGAGCGTGGCCGGGTCCAGAGTCAAACCGTCCGGGCTCTCGGTGTAGCGGACGACGCGGGTGTCGCCCGCTCCGTTGGTGTAGTTGACGTACGCGAAGCCGGTGGACCCGAAGTCCGGGTGGAACGCCATGCCAAGCAGTCCCTGCTCGTTGCCGTCTGATACCAGGTCGCTGATGTCCAGGTACGGCGATTCCTGTAACTCTCCACCCAGCAGCACCCGTATGCGGCCTCGCTGCTCGACGATGAACAGGCGCGGGTCGTCCGCGATGCCGAGGAGTTGGACTGGCCGCGTCAGGCCGCCCGCGATCTCGGTCAGCACGATGTCGTTGGCCATCGGCAGGGTCGCCGTCACACCATCGCCGCCACAACCGGACTGAGCTGCGAGAAGCGGTCCGAGCGCCAGAATACCCGCCGACCTGATGACTGACCTCACGTACCCTCCGAAGTGTTGGGGTCCAAGCCTGCAACGCTCACGCCGGTCGGTGCCAGCGCTCTCCAACTTAACCTCTCCGCCTCGATGAGCTAACTTCCCTCCGTGCGGCTCTCGGGAAGAAGTGTCACGAATCGAGTCCAGGGAGAACATGATGCTCGAATTCGGATCTGCGGCCGTCGGGCTGTGCGTGATTCGTCAGGTTCTTGATGCCGCTAGATGTCCCGCATGGATCCTCCTGCTCACGGTTGCGTCAGCCGGCGCGGCAGACCTTCACGGCCAGGAGCCCTTCCCGGCCTGGGTTGCCCTGTACGGTTCTGCTCCAGTGGCTCGTCTCTCGAACGAGTACCGGATCGCGGAAGTCTGTACCGACTCGGCCACGATGGAGGAGTGTTACCGCGAGCAGATGGCACCGTCGCTCGTGTCGACGCCGTTGCACGCCGGCCCCGATGACGGGACTTCCGTGGTGGGCGAGATCCTGTTGGTCGTCACGCCGGGGAGGGGGCTCAGCGCGTTCTACCGTCCCGCGCAGCCTTCGATCGCCCCGATCCACTTCATGCCCGACGTCTTCATGGGAGACTGGGGCTACGGCTACTACTTCCACCAGACGATCGCGGATCGATCGGGCGACTGGTTCAAGCTCCCTCGGGGGCCATGGCCGACGCCGGTGTGGCTGCGCGTGCCGCCAGACACGGAAGGTGAGCGGGTCATGGCCGTACGAGGGGGCGACATCATTGAGTTGGAGGGATCCGGCTGGTACGTCGTGTCCTCGGGGCAGGATTACCTTGTGCTCCGGCCCGAGCAGCCTGGCGATATGTGGTGCGAGGAAGGAGACCCGCCGCCCCTGCGAGAGGTCGAACCGACCCGATTTCTTCGGGCAGACCTCGTGGATGCCGCCGGTCATCTGGTGATCCGACCGATGAACCTGAAGGGGTGCTGATGAGATTCCTTGCCGGCTTCTTCGCCGTGGCTCTCTGTGGCCTGCCTTCCACCGCTCCCTCACAGGAGGCCGCACCGCCCCAGAGTGAGCTTGCGAAGCCGTGTGCGTACTTTCAGAACTCGTTGGAGCAGGTGCCCCACGTCAAGCTTTCGGTCGCCTCCGGCCGATTCGTTTCTGACTGGAACCAGGAGGAGCACATCGGTTGTCAGGTAGACTTCGAGACGAACGACTCCCTGAGAACAGGGCTGCCGGTGCCACATTTCGATGCGATCGAGGGCTCGGAGATGTATGGGCTTGGCTGGAGACAGAGCTACGGGATAGGGGCCGACGGTCCCGGGTCCGGCATCTTCGGAATCGAAAAGGGCTCGACGCTTTGCACCATCCGATGGGCTCAACCAGCCCACATCGACGACGATGGTGAGATCGTCAGCTCCGATACGTTCAACATGAGAATCCAGTGTCGGCAGAAGTGAGCCTGGTAGACTCCGCAGTCGACGAGCAAGGTCGTGAGGCACGGCGATGATTCTGGAGTCAACGCTTCGTCCTCTTACGCCTGCGGAGCAGCGGCTGCTGGGCGCCCGGATCCGCGACCTCGAATCGCACCTGGCCCGGAGTCCGGCGGTGCTGATTCCGGGTGTCGTCGTCATCGCGATCCTCTGGACCGCGACCCTGCTTGTTTCGGATGCTTCGTGGTGGATCGTTTCACTGTTCTGGATCCTGGTCGGCGGCGGAATCCTCCTGTGGGTCAGGCGCGACCTCAAGAAGGACATGGCGGGTCTTCGCATCGTGCTCGCCGAATACGAATCAGCGCGCCGGAAGAACGAGGCCGAGGACTTCCGGGTCGAAGCGACGGCCTTCGCTGAACTCGAGGAAGTAGAAGATGAAGGCGCGTGCTATGCGTTCGAGATCGATGGGGGTCGCCTCGTGTTCGTCGCCGGACAGCAGTTCTACCCACAGGCCAGGTTTCCGAGTCTCGACTTCTCGCTGGTGCATTTCCTGAACGAGCAAGGAGAACCCGTGGACGGGGTCATTGCGAAGCGGGGTCCGGCCGCATCGCCGGACAGGGTGATACCCGCGATGGTGAAACCAAACCTGGAGATTCCCGAGCACCTGGAAGTGCTCGACGGAACGACTCACCAAATCGAGGAGATTCTCGAGCGATGAACTCGGCCGATGCTGGCGGCTGCAGCCTGGAGAAGGTGGGACCCGGCAACCTGGCGGAGTGCGGCATAGGATGTCTGACCGGCCAGAGCCACCCGGGCTATCAGGCGAAGGTCGAATGGCTGGAAAAGCGCTTCGCGGAGGGCCTACGATTCCTGTTGTATAGGGACGCAAAGGGCAAACCTCTCGCCTTCCTGGAATACGTGCCGGGTGAGCACGCGTGGCGACCCGTGCGGGCCAAAGGATGGTTGTTCGCGCACTGCCTGTGGGTATATCCACGAGGACAGAAAGTCGGCGGGCTGGGGACACGTCTGGTACGGGCCTTCGTCTCCGAAGCGTTGGAGGCGGGTGCGATCGGGGCCGCAGCGATGGTGAGCGACGGTCCCTGGATGGCCGGCAAGAACGTGTTCCTTCGAAACGGGTTCGAGCGGGTCGCGGAAGCCGGGCGCTTCGAACTCGTAGCTCACCGGCTCGCCGAGGGACCGGCACCGCGCTTCCGTGATATCTCGGCCAACCGTGAGCGCTACCAGGGACTGAACCTGGTGTATTCCAATCAATGTCCCATGCTTCCGAAGTCAGTAGACGCCCTGGTGGAGATGGCGGCCGACCGAGGGCTTGAACTGAAGATTCACGTTCTCGATAGTCCGGCTGCGGCGCAGCGTGCTCCCTCGTACTACGGGGTGTTCAACTTGGTGTGGAACGGCCGCCTGCTGGCCGATCACTACGTGAGCGGAGGCCGGTTCAAGAACATCCTCAAGAACGAGCTGGCGGACGCATGATGCGAAGAGGAAACCCATGGTGACTCGACGGAATGACGGGCCCATGCGCACGAAGCTTTCCGACGAGCGCCGGGAAACCCTCGTCCTGGCGTCACAAGCGCTGTTCGAAGAAGAATTCGAACGCGAGTTGAGCGCATTTCAGGCCGAGCGTCTGATCGACTTCTTTCTGGGGCGGTTGGGTCCTGCCGTGTACAACCAGGCCGTGCAGGACGCACGGGCCTACTTTCAACAGAAGCTGGAAGACCTCGACGGCGAGGTCTACGAGCCTGATGGACCCTGAAGGGGGCCTGATGGGCAATCCACTGCCCATGGCCGAGCGTGACCTGGACGCCTTCGCCTCGCACCTCGCGGACGAGGCTGTCTTCTTTACCGGGAAGGTGCTACGCGGAGCAGAGAATATCGCGGTTGCCTGGAGTCCTTTCTTCGAGGGTGCCGCGGCTCCCTTCTCCTGGGAGCCGGAGCAGGTGGAGGTACTGGATTCAGGCACGCTCGCGCTGAGTAGCGGACCAGTCTACGATCCGGACGGAAACCGGATCGGCACCTTCAACTCGGTCTGGCGGCTCGATGCTGACGGCCGCTGGAGGGTCGTGTTCGACAAGGGCTGTCCACCGTGCGACTGCCCGGAGTGACACCGGGGACCCGCCGACGGCGAACGCGCTCAAGCTGCGGGTGAAGGGAGTCCTGGATATCTGAGGGAGCACGCGTAGTGAGCACCTGGTATGGTGGCCGGATCGAAATCGTAACCGCTGACATCACGACCCTGGACGTCGACGTGATCGTCAACGCAGCCAACACATCCCTGCTCGGCGGCGGAGGCGTGGACGGAGCCATCCATCGGGCAGCGGGGCCTGCGCTCCTGGAGGAATGTCGTACGCTCGGGGGTGCTGCGACGGGTGAAGTGAAGACGACGCGGGGCTACTGGCTGCCCGCGCGGTACGTCGCACACGCGGTGGGTCCGGTGTGGGGCGGGGGAAATCGGGGGGAGCCGGAGTTGCTGTCCTCGTGCTACTCAGGAGCCCTGGAACTGGCGGCAGGAGTGGACGCTGAGAGCATCGCGTTTCCGGCCATCTCCACCGGGGTTTACGGCTACCCGATCGACCAGGCGACGCGAATCGCGCTCAGCACCGTGGCGTCCCACCTGGAGGCATCGGCCCTTCCGGAGCGCGTCGTGTTCTGCTGTTTTTCGGCGACCGATGCAGAGGTGTATGAAGCGGTTGCGGCTGAGGTGCTGACGAGAGGTTGAAATGGATGCTACACAGCCGACTCGCTTCTTCGCCGGACCTCCGAGCAAGGAAGATCTACGGCCGCTGGAGCCGCCGGGCCTATCGCTAGCGCAGTCCCCGCACGACGTCTCCCCGGATCTCCAGCACTTCAGGACTTCCCCCGTAGTGTTCTGCCATGCCCACGTCTATGCACCACACACGTCCGCCGCAGTAGGAGGTGATTCCCGCGTCCTGGATCGTGTGGCCGACCACTATCCGCTGTACGTCGAGACCTTCGAGCACCATTGACAGGGTGTCGCAGGCCGCCCGGTTCGGCGCGTCGGAGTAGAGACGATTCCAGACCGGGCTCAGGTCGCCGCGGATCCACTCGGGTTGCTGGATCTCGCCTCGCAGCCACGACCGGACCTGCCCATTCATCCACTCCAGGCCGAAGTCCACGTGCTCGGGCAGCACGCCGCCGTGCGTGAACAGCGTCTGCCCCACGATGAGGAACGTGTTCTGCTCGGCGAGCAGTCGAGCGAACTCGCCGCCGGGCCGGAGTGCCTGCGCCCGGGCTCGCTGGTGCAGTTCGAGTGAAGCGAGAAACGAGTCGACGGCTACCACTTCGGTCACATCCTCGAAGTCGACCCACCCCCCGTCCGTGACGTAGCGATAGTCGAGGTAGGCGTTCATCAGCTCATGGTTGCCGTTGAGTGCGTGGATGGCGCCGCCCGCGGCCTCGGCCTGTTCACGAAGCTCCGCCAGGAGCCTGAAGATGGCCTCTTCCTCGTCTCCGCGATCGAGGACATCTCCTGTCTGAACGACGACCATGTCACCACCGATCCACCGGTCCACCGAGTCGATCGCGCCGGCCAGCCGGAGGGCCGCACGGGTAGCGGAAAGGTCACCGTGCAAGTCGCCGATGGCGACGATGCGCTCCGGTGCCTCCAGTCGGGTGGCATACGGATCCGGATCCGCTTGCGTTTCCGGGGCCGAGGATTCCAGTGAGCACGCGGCCAGCACCGCTAGGCCGACCTGGATTGCGGCTCGTCGCATGTGTTCAATCATTGGGCATCACCGGGACCCGGATCT
>CAYWLF010000150.1:0-6376 GCA_964458875.1 uncultured Gemmatimonadota bacterium | reverse complement strand
CTCATCACGCGAGCCGTAGCTGATCGCGAGATTTAGAACCAGCGTCCCTCCGTCCGCTGTCGTGCCCTCGATCGACTCGATCGCGGCCCGAGCCGGGAGCGACAGCCTCGACCTGTCTCCGATCACCCGCACGCGGACGCCTTTCTCCGCCAGTGCTTCCCGCTCCCGCTCGACGTACTCGGAGAGGAGTCGCATGAGCGCGTCGATTTCCTCGCGCGGGCGAGACCAGTTTTCCTTCGAGAACGCGTACAGGGTGAGGTGCCCTACTCCCAGGTCCAGGCAGCCTGTCACGACCCTGCGAACCGACTTCATTCCTTCGCGATGTCCCATGAAGCGCGGGAGACCCCTCTCACCTGCCCACCGCCCGTTGCCGTCCATGATCATCGCGACATGAGCGGGCACGTCGCCGCCTGCGCGGACCTGGCCGAGGAGTTCCTCCACGCTCAGGCGCTCCTCAGTCAACGTCACCTCCGACGGTTCGGATGGGCTCGGCCGTCGCAGAATCACGTTGCCGCGATGCCAGCCCCCGCAGGCTCTTGACCCCACCCAGGAAGCTGTAGGCCTCGTAGCCGGCCCTCTGCATCGACTCCGCCACGCGAGCGCTCTTGAGCCCGAACTCACAATACAGCACATAAGTGGACTCACGGCTCAGCTTGCGGTAGTCCGTGCGCAGATCAGCGTAATCCCTGTGCGTGGCGCCCGGCCAGTGCCAACTGCGGAACGACTCCGGGGCTCGTGTATCGAGGACGATCGCTCCATCGGGAACCACGTCCACGAAGACGCTTTCCCCCGCAACCCGGGCCATGTCCATGCCGCGGAGATCGAAGAGCCTTGCAGACGCCAGGCTGCCCTCCAAGACGGAACCGTCGAGTCCCTCTTCCTCGTGAAGCACTGCCAGCGGAGAAGCCGCGGTGGCCGGTCTCCCGGTGCTGATGGAACAGTACTCTCGAACGCGAGCCGAGATCTCGTAGGTCCCGATGTGGCGGGATCGCGAGATGATCTCCTCCTTGTCCATCCCGACCAGCGGCCTCAGAACCGGCAGCGAACTCGCATCATCGATCGCCCTCAGGTTGGCAAGCGTCTGGGACGAGACCTGCCCCACCGCCTCCCCGGTAATGATCGCGTCGGCGCCCAGCCGAAAGGCCACGCGCTCGGCCGCCCGATACATTTCCCGTTTGAGGGCGATCTGCTGAAAGGCTGGCCTGAAGGTCCGGCGAAGCTCCGTCACGATAGGGTCAAAGTCCAGGGACAGGAGCGTAGGGCGAGTTCCATAGCTCCACTGGTCAGCGAGGACCACCGCCACCTCCAGCACCATGCGCTGGTAGGCCTCGCCCCCCAGGTTGCAGAATACGTAGTCCAGAGCCACGCCCCTGCGCAGCATCATCCACGCGGCCACGGCTGAATCGAATCCACCGGACAGAAGGCATACGGCCCTGCCCTCGACTCCCAGAGGCAGACCGCCGGCTCCCGGCTGCTTCGAGGCGTAGAACATGGCCCGCTCATCACGTATTTCCACGTGCACTTCGACGTCTGGATGGCTCAAGTCAACCCGGGCGTTCTCCCCGAGAGCCGCCCCGAGTTGCCGCATCACGTCCTGGGAGTTGAACGGATGTGTCCCCGAACGACGGGCCCGTACGGCAAACGCCTTTCCCTCGACCCGCTGCCCGAACGTGCGAAGGCCGACCTCGACGATCTGAGAAAGATCGGCGGCGCATTCGGCCTCCAGGGCCGAGAACGTGCTGATTCCGAATACCCGGGCCACCGGCTCCGCTACCTCCCCGTCGGAACGGAGATACAGGCGACTCCACTCGGAGCGCATCCGGCATGCCGCACCCGAACTCTCGAGGGCATCGCGTGTGTTCTCGACAAGGGTCTTCTGGAAGCGAGAGCGCGTGCGCCGCCCCTTCGTGGTGATCTCGCCCGTGAGGCGCAGCATCAGATCCCCCGCGGCCGGGAGACGACCGGGCGCCAGCGTGCCTGTCGTAGTACCGGTCATCGGCTCCAGCTGCAGCAGAGAGTACGCCCCGGAGATCTACTCAGGAGTCGGAGCGGCGACTCGGGATTCGCGAAGCCACCAGGGCCGCGACGATCCCAACCAGGGGGATGGCGAGAACGACTGCTATCAAGACGAAACTGTCCGAGATCACTTCCAGGCTCCAGCGTTCGGATTCTCGACTGGCCCGGCATTCGAACGCGATGGCGCGCGACGCCGGGTACGACGCGGCATTCTACCCGGAAGCCTGCGATCGGGGCAAGAACGAGCGCGCACCCGCGGGGTGTCCGGTTTCGGTACACCGTCTTCCAAAGGCGAACGCCCATGTCCTATTATGTTACATGAGATCAATATATCTTACTTGTTTTTTACCAATGTCTTAACAAACTCCAGCGTGCTTGGCACGGCCGTTGCTCTTATCAGGGCCAGGAAAGGCAGCGCCAACTCGGGCGCGAGGAATCTGCGAGGACTGGGGAGACGGTGAGGAAAGCCATGTACTACGGTGCGGAGAGGAAACGGGAGGGGCTCAAGGCTCTAATGTCCGTGGCGGTGATCGCCGTGGGACTCGTGCTTTCCGATATGGCGGCCTCCCCTGCCCTGCGTATGGCAGCGGATTCCGGCGACGTCGTGGGCGTCTGGCAGTGGGTTGAACCGGCCGGCGCGAGAAGCGAGCAAGGCAGGCCACTGTTCGAGATTCGGCGTGCGGCCGATGGCGAGCTCGAGGCGATGATCCTGGTGAGCTTCGGCGACCGGGTGAGCGAAGCCGACGTTTCCTACGACGAGGGACACCTTTGCATGGTGACGGAGCACGGAGCGTCTTTCAAGGGTGAACTCAGCGCCGATGGATTGGTCATCCAGGGGGTGATCCAGTACGGGGGCGCACGGTCAACAGCTCTCTTGCAGCGGGTCGAGCACCGAAAAATGCGAAGGGCGGCGGGGCGTAAGGACTACGCAACCTGACCCGTCGCCCACCGGAAGTCGGAGCAAGGGAGGCGCCCGCACACGGGGCGCCTCCCTTCTTTTTGACTCCGGGTCAGCCCGCCTGAGACGCCCTGCGCTTCCAAGGTGCCCATGCCCGTACCAGAAGGAGAGCGATGATCACAGCCAGAAATACGAGCGGCTCCCGGGCATCCGCCTTGACCTTCCACAAGAAGTGCACCCCGCCGGCCGGGGCCGCGACGTAGACCAGCCGGTGCAGGCGCACCCAGTTCTTCCGGAGCCGCCGAATCCAGCCCGTCGTGGACGTAACGGCGAGAGCAAGCAGAATCAACCACGCCGCGAAACCCACCGTGATGAATGGCCTCTCCACGATGTCTTCGACTATGTACGACCAGCCGAAGAACTGATCGAGGACCAGGTACGTCAGGAAATGCAGGGTCGCGTAGAAGAAGGCGAACAGGCCGACGAGGCGCCGATAGCGCACCCAACCGGGCTTGCCCGCCAGTCGGCGGAGTGGAGTGATTGAAAGCGTGGCCGTCAGGAGAAACAAGGCCCACCAGCCCGTGCGGTGCGTGATCTCTTCGATCGGGTTCGCCCCCAGACCGTCCGTGACCGCGGCGACGCCCAGGGACAGGGCCGGAACGAGGCACACGATCCAAAGGACAACCTTGACGACCATCCTGCGGCGACGTGCCGGGGTGGCGCTCATGGCCGGGCCACTCGCCTGAAGCTCCCGGTCAGTACCACCTTCTCAGGTCCAGTCCGGTGTACAGGTCCGCCACCTGCTCCCCATAGCCATTGAAAGCCAGCGTCGGGCGCCGCCTGAACTCGCCCAGCCGGCGCTCGCGCCCCTGGCTCCAGCGGGGATGATCGACATCAGGATTCACGTTGGCGTAGAAGCCGTATTCCCTGGGAGCCGACACTGCCCAGCTCGTAGCCGGCATCTCCTCGACGAAGCGCATCTTCACGATCGACTTGATGCTCTTGAAGCCGTATTTCCACGGGACGACCAGGCGAAGTGGCGCCCCGTTCTGATTCGGCAGATCGCTACCGTACACGCCGGTGGCCAGAAGTGTGAGCGGATTCATCGCTTCATCCAGGCGCAGCCCCTCGACGTAGGGCCAGTCGAGCACGCGGCGGCGTTGTCCCGGCATTTGCTCGGGATCTTCCAGGGTAGTGAACTCCACGAAGCGGGCCTTGCTGGTGGGTTCGAGGCGCCGAATCACATCGCCTAGCGGAACTCCTGTCCACGGGATGACCATCGACCAGGCCTCGACGCAGCGCAGCCTGTAGACCCTGTCCTCCGCCGAGTGGGGCGCCAGTAGATCGTCGAGATCGTACGCGGCAGGGCGCGCCACCTCTCCGTCCACCTCGACCGTCCACGGGCGCGTGACGAGTGTGTGGGCGTTGCGGGCCGGATCCTCTTTGCCTGTGCCGAACTCGTAGAAGTTGTTGTACCCCGTGACATCCGCATAAGGCGTCAGCGACTCGTCGAGTTCGGAGCGAACGTCTTCCCACTTCTTCTCCTGGGGGGCAGACCGTCCACTCGCGGCCTGCGCATCCCGAGTTCCGGGCGCCGGACGGGCTTCCATCTTCTCCGGCTCAACGCACGCGCTCAGCAGTCCGGGCACCAGTGCCGCGGCGGCCGCAGCCTTCGCGGACCGACCGATGAAGTGTCGCCGGTTCATGTACACCCGGTAGGGGGTGATCTCCGACGAGCGAATGTCATCAGGCCTGCGTATCAGCATTTCGTCTCCAGAACCGGGCGTCCCGTTTTCGAGTCCGGTACATGTAACAAAGATCGGAGCGGAAAGATCCCGACAGGCGCCGAACGGGCGCTATTGGCCTGTATCGGCGGCCTAGCGTATGTTCGGCCGACCTCAGAAACACAACGGAGATTTCACATGGACGCCCACTTCAAGATCGAGCGCTACGCCGTATATCTGCGATCGCCTTCGCTCGGCAGCGGCGGTAACGCAGTACCCCACATTATCCTGCTTCTGGGGCCGGAGCAGGGTCAGCGGGCATACCTGTATTTCCTGAACAACATGCAGCAGAAGCCGGCCAACCGGTTCACCGGGGCCTACTGGGTCGGTTACTTCAACCGCAGCCAATACGGGGACATCCTGGACCTGCTGCGGAACGAAATGCCGGTCTACTTCCACTACAACGATGCGATCGGGCACGCGCAGCTTCAGACGGCCCTCGAGACGGCAGGAGTAGGAGACGAGGACTACGCCTCACCGCACGAGTGAACGGGTCGGCGCGGGATTTGCCGTCGAGCGCAGCGAGCCATTCGAGCGGGTGAAGACCGCGAGACTACCCGCGACCTCCAGATCCTGGAGATCCGACAAACAAGGAAGATGGCAGGGGCGGGATTTGAACCCGCGACCTAGGGCTTATGAGTCCCCCGCTCTGACCAGGCTGAGCTACCCTGCCCAAAAAAGCTGCGGCCGGAGAGAATCTCCGGCCATTCAAACACTAACTCCAGTAGCGGGGGCAGGATTCGAACCCGCGACCTTCGGGTTATGAGCCCGACGAGCTACCAGACTGCTCCACCCCGCAACGAGCCGCCAAAGTAGAATTACACGCCGGGGTCGTCAAGGTTCGTCAAACCCGATGTCTCCGCCCGTGCTCGCCGCTCCTCGAGCCCTACTCCTCAGGCGAATCCGCGTCGTCACCCTCTTCCGCCGAATGGAAGCGAACCACGACCTCCCCTTCCCCGATCAGACCATGCTCTTCGCGGGCCGTCCGCTCGATCGCCAGCGGGTCCGTCGCCAGGCTGTCCCCACGCTGAGCGAGAGAGTCGGTCCGCATGATGAGCGAGTCGAGGCGGTCCACTAAGTCTGCCCTCTCACCCCTCATCTCCCGCATGTCGAATACGCTGTAGACCCCGCCGAACAGCGCGTAGTAGCCGGCCAGCAGCAGCAGACCGGCCACCAGGCCGCGAAACCCCCACCGGCGGACGCGCTCAGACATACACCGACGAACCCGGATAGATGGCCGCGCTCCCCAGCTCTTCCTCGATCCGCAGCAGCCGGTTGTACTTGGCCACCCGCTCCGACCGACAGGCCGAGCCCGTCTTGATCTGGCCTGCCGACGTCGCCACGGCGAGGTCCGCGATGAACGTGTCCTCCGTCTCGCCCGAACGGTGAGAGATCACCGACGTGTACCCCGCCTTCCGTCCCATCTCGATGGCATCGAGGGTCTCCGACACGGTACCGATCTGGTTCAGCTTGATGAGGATCGAATTGGCGACGCCCATATCGATTCCGCGGTCGAGCCGATCGACGTTAGTGACGAACAGATCATCTCCGACGATCTGCACTCGATCTCCCAGCCGCTCCGTCAGCCGGCGCCAACCCTCCCAGTCATCCTCCGCGAGGCCATCTTCGACCGACACGATCGGGTAGTCGTCGAGCCAGCCGGCGTACATGTCCACCA
>CAYWLF010000149.1:0-6382 GCA_964458875.1 uncultured Gemmatimonadota bacterium | reverse complement strand
GGCGTACGTGGTCACGATCAACGGCATCCAATCCTCGGCGATCGGCCCGGACGACGAAGTCACGTTCCCCGCGCTCCAGGCGACGGCGCAGGCCGTGCGACTGGTGGAGGTTCTGCCCAACTGTACGGTGGCGGGCGACAATCCCCGTTCGGTTACCGTGATCGCGCAGGACACGGTCACGACCACGTTCCAGGTCGACTGCGACTAGATCCGTCATCCGTACGCCAACTACTGGAGCACTCGTGAACCCGAATTCAGCCATGGTGCGTGCCTTCGTCGTCGCTCTTCTGGTGCTCTTCGCCTCCGCCTCTCCGGCACGGTGTCAGAGCCGGGCGGGGCTGTCACTCGGCGCCACAGCGTCTGAGCTGTACGGTGACTTCATCACGGTTCGCGGCGATCAGAGGTGGGCCTTCTACGGCGGTGCCTTCGGCGAGGCGCTGGTCGGCGACGCCCTCGCGCTGCACCTGGGCGTGAACTATACGCAGAAGGGCGGAAGCGGCCTTGCCGGCACGGGCTTGCTGGACTCCGAGCGGGTAGAGATCGATCTCAACTACATCGAGCTGCCGTTCCTCGTGGAGCTCATGTTGCCGCTCGGGGCGACATGGGGTCTCACCGCCTACGGAGGCATTGCGGCTGCGTTCAACGTCGACTGCAAGGCATCTCTCGGCGGTGGGTCGAAGGAACCCTGCAAAGACACGGCGCTCGGAGCGGCCAAGACGGAGTGGGGAATTCCAGTGGGCGGCGGCTTCAACTACACGCTCGCCAATGGCGAATCGGTGCTGTTCGAAGTGCGCTACACGTGGGGCCAGAACGACGCTGTGGCGAACGCGAACATCAAGAACGGAACCTGGTACTTCCTGATCCGCCTCGTCAGCGCCCCCTGAGGCGGGCCCTGACAGCCTCCAGGGTCGGCTCGACGGGCTCGGGGCGCTGGATCGCTCGAGCGGCGGCGGGTACATCCTTGAGGCCGGTTCCGGTGATCAAGAGGACGACTGACTCGGCTTCGTCCACCAGACCGGCTTTCAGTCCCGCCTGCAGTCCGGCCAGAGAAGCCGCGGCCGCCGGTTCCGCGAACACGCCGGTTCGCGAGGCCAGGCAGGGGATCGAGGACAGGATCTCCGCGTCGGACACCACCACGGCCGCGCCCCCACTCTCCCTCAGTCGCCGCAGGCACAAGCGCGCGTTGCGAGGCGCTTCAACCGTGAGGCTGTCAGCGACACTGTGAGCCCCCAGAGCGGGTTTCGCGTCGTTTGCTCCTGCCGCCCAGGCCCTGGAGACGGCGGCTGAGCCCTCCGGTTGCACAGCCAGGAGACGCGGGACGCCCGCGATTAGCCCGCTTGCAGCGAGGTCGGAGAAGCCCTTCGCCACGCCCGAGAGGATCACGCCGTCGCCCACCGGAACGACCACCACATCCGGAACGTCGGGGGCCATCGTCCGCGCGATCTCGAGAGCTGCCGTCTTCTTGCCCTCGATCGTGTACGGATTGAGGGCCGTGTTCCGGTTGTACCAGCCGAATTCCCGGCACGCTGCCATGCACAGCTCGAACGCCTCGTCATACGTGCCATCCACGGGCATCACCCGGGCGCCATACGACAGCATCTGAACGAGCTTGGCTTCGGGTGCGGACGCGGGGACGAAGACAACGGTTTCGAGCCCCGAGGCGGCTCCGACCGCCGCGAGTGCCGTTCCCGCATTCCCGGTTGAGGCCGCGGCTACAGTCCCGAGACCGTACTCCCGGGCCTTCGCCGCCACGAGTAGCGATGCCCGGTCCTTGGTCGATCCGCTCGGATTCCGCGTGTCGTCCTTGATCCACAGGCGGGCCAGGCCAAGTTCGGCGGCCAGGCTTGCCGCCGGAAACAGCGGCGTGTCGCCTGCGGGGAATCCCGGGAAGCTGTCGGGACCCTTCACGGGCAGGAACTCCGCCAGGAAACGGGGATCGGACGGACCGTGATCGGGCCAACGGCGTGGGAGCCGGCTCAACTCGACCTCGAGCACGCCGCGCGTCGATCCACCGGGCTCCTGCAGGCCGGAGCACGCCGGACACACGAGAAGAACCGGATCCTCGGCGTATTCGAGTCGACACTCGGAGCAGCGCAAGCGGAAGTCGCCCATCGGAGCCCGATCCGGGTTCAGGTTGCTGTCCATCGCCTCACATGGTGAGCGCCATGAGCGCCTTCTGCACGTGAAGCCTGTTCTCCGCCTCGTCGTACACCACCGACTGCGGTCCGTCGATGACCTCGTTCGTGACCTCGCGTCCCCGGTCGGCCGGAAGCGGGTGCATGTAGAGCATGTGGTCCTTGCCGAGCGCCATTCGTCGCGCGTCGCACCGCCAATCAGGATACGCCTCGATCAGCCGGATTCCCTCCGCGTGATCCTGTGTATGCACGAGCGGTCCCCATGACTTCGGGATGACCACGTCCGCGTCCTCGAAGGCGTCCTCGAACCGATGCGAAATCTCGAACTTCGCGCCCGCCACTTCGGCGTTCACCCGCGCCTGCTCCTCGATCTCGGGAAGGAGTCTGAACTCGGGCGGGTACGCGAGCGTCACGTCGATGCCGAGCCGCGGCATCATGAGGATCAGGCTCTGGGGGACCGATAGCGGGCGCACGTAGTTGGGGGCGCTCGTCCATGCCACTCCGAGTTTCAGCCCCCGCCCGCTCCCGAGCTTCTCGCGGATGGTCAGATAGTCGGCGAGGATCTGACACGGATGATACACGTCGCACTGCATGCTGAGCACGGGAACGGAAGAGTGTTCCGCTACCTCGGACAGGTAGGCGTTTCCCTCGCCGTACTCGCAGTGCCGGATCGCGATCGCCTCGCCATAGCGGGACAGCACGTTGGCCGTGTCGCGCGCGTTCTCGCCATGACTGATCTGCATCCTGTCAGGAGACAGGTAAATGCCGTGCCCCCCGAGCTGCGTGATTCCGGTCTCGAACGAGTTGCGCGTCCGGGTGGACGAGTCGAAGAAGATCATGTACAGCGTCTTGTCCCCGAGAAGCCGTGTCGGAATACCGGCCTTGCGGTCCGCCTTCAGTCTGGCCGCGAGGGAGAACAGGATCTCCAGTTCCTCCACGCTCCAGTCCTGCGTGGACAGGAAATCGCGGCCCTTGAGGCCGGCCGCATCGATCGAGTCGTACACGGTCGTCAGGCTCCCTTCGGGTCGTGGGCCAGTGCCGCCAGCGTCTCCGGCATGAGGCTGTACGCCGCCGTGGCGGTCACCAGGTCGCGTACGGCGACCCATTCCTCTGTCGTGTGCGCGAGTTCCTCCTGTCCCGGCGCGAAGCCGGCGGACGGAATCCCGTGCCGGCCCATGGTCGCCACTCCGTTGGTCGAGAAGCCCCAGCGACCGATCCGGGGCGCGCTTCCCGTGACCTCCGTCACGGCGTCCGACATCCCCGTCACCAGCGGGTGCCTTTCGGGAAGGATCCAGGCCGGAAAGATCTTCTCCTGACGGGCCCGCTCACCGGTCCAACTGGTCTCGGAGTACTCGAGCAGCTCGACCGTCGCGTCTCCGATGCCGGGCAGCGCCCGCAGCTCGGCCAGCGCCGCCTCCGGGGTCTCGCCGGCCGTCAGCCGTCGATCCACATACAGTCGAGCGGCGGCCGGGACCGCATTCAGGGACGCCGAATCACACTCCAGGTAGGAGGCCACCACGGTGCCCTTGCCGAGGAACGGATCCACCGGAAGTCGATCGTTGAGAGCCTCGATGTCACGCAGGATTGGCGTCAGCTTGTAGAGCGCGTTCACCCCCTCGTCCGGATGAGCGGCGTGTGACGACACGCCCCGAGCCGAGATCACCGCCTCCACCCGGCCCCGCTGGCCCCGGTAAATGCCGAGGTCCGTCGGTTCGCCGATCACCACCAGGTCAGGGCGGATTCCCTCGTTCTCCATGAGGTGCAGGAGACAGTATCCATCACAGTCTTCCTCCATCACGGAGGCCGTCAGGTAGACCGTCACGTCTTCCGGGAAGCCCCTCGCCCGGGCCAGGCTCATGCCATAGGCCATGCACGCGACCGCCGGGAGCTCGTCGACCGCGCCCCGCCCCCACACCTTGCCGTCCTCGAGCTTGCCCTCGAAGGGATCGTGATCCCAGGCATCGGGATCCCCGATCCCGACACAGTCGACGTGGCCGTCCATGAGGATCGTGAACGGGCCATGCCCGATACGAGCCACGACGTTTCCCAGGCGATCGATTCGGACCTCATCGAAGCCCAGTCGTTCGTATTCTCCCAACACGCGCCCGCACCGGTGGCCTTCGTCCAGGCTTTCCGCAGGGATCGCGATCATCTCGCGCAGAAAGCGAACGATGTCCGTCTCGAATTCGGCTGCCGCGGCAAGTGCCACCCTTCCACGGTCGCTGACGCCTGTCATAACACCGCCTTCCTGCTCCATCACGATGGTGGGTTTGTCCCGGCCCGGTTCCTGATTACATCGAGCACGCCGGTGTCCCCGTTGAACTGCTCGATCGCCTCGTCCCATTCCGGTATCTGTGCCTGAAGGTCCGCCCAGAACGCGGGACTCCAGAGCGCATCGAGCTCCTCGACGGTGCGGCCCTGCTGCTCCACCCAGGTGAAGTACTTCAGGTTGTGGATCGCCTTCCGATCGGGGTAGGTCAGCTCCCGCATGTGATCGGTGGTCACGCCGAGAAGCCGACGCTCGAAATCCACTTCGGCCGTCACCGGATCGTAGTCTCCATGCTCGGCCTGGAGTTCGCGGAGCCGCGTGTGATACAGGCCGACCGAGTCGGTGAACGAGGTGAACAGGATGTCGTTCTCGTCCAGGTCAAACCAGCGTGCCGTCTTGATCGCGGCGATGAGGTTCCCGATCGACGAGATGCCGAGCAGCGGCAGCTCGTGCACGTCTCTCTCGTGGATTCCACGTGTGAGCAGGACGTCGCGGCCGGCCGGTTCGTTGAACAGCCGGAGCAGCCTCATGGTGGACTCATCGTCGATCGCCGTCACCGCATCAGTGTTGCGCGCGTTGTGAATCCAGGGAACGTGCTTGTCGCCGATGCCCTCGATCCGGTGCCCACCGAATCCCGTGTGCAGAAGGGTGGGGCACTGGAGCGCTTCGGCCGCCGTGATTCGGCAGCCCGGGTGCCTGTGCTTCAGGTAGTCGCCGGCGCCGAGAGTGCCCGCCGAGCCCGTCGCGCTCACCCAGGCGGCGAGCCGGTCCGACGGTCCGGCCAACCGCTCAAACGCAGACTGCACGGCCGGCCCGGTCACGCCGAAGTGCCACAGGTAGTTCCCGAACTCGTCGAACTGGTTGAACACCACGGCTTCCGGGCGCACCCGGCGGACCTCCCAACACGCGTCGAAGATCTCCTTCACGTTGCTTTCGCAACCCGGCGTCGCGATGATCTCGGCCCCCATCCGTTCGAGCCACTCGAAACGCTCGCGGCTCATCTCTTCCGGGAGGATCGCGATCGACGCGCAGCCGAGGAGGGTGCTGTCGAACACGCCGCCCCGGCAGTAGTTGCCCGTTGATGGCCACACCGCTCGATGTGCCGTCGGATCGAATTCCCCGGTCACCAGGCGGGGCACGAGGCAACCGAAGGCGGCTCCCACCTTGTGCGCCCCCGTGGGAAACCGCTCGCCCACGAGGCCCACGATACGCGCCGGAACGCCCGTCAACTCGGACGGGATTTCGAGCGCATTCACGGCGCCGAATCCGCCCGAGCCCCGATCGTTGCGCCACGTGATCCGAAACAGGTTCAGCGGATCCGGCGTCTGCATGTCCACGTCCACCAACGCCTCCGCAACGGCCGGGTCCACCGTCGAAGGGTCCCTCTGCTGAGCGAGGGTCGGGATCAGCACGCCGAGTTCACGGCACCGTGCCACCGCTCGTTCGCGGACGGCCGCGTCGACGACTCTCATCGCTTGCTCTCCTTCCCGGCGTCGGCAGACGGGCCGAGGTAGGGCGTGTTCCAGCTGAGTTCACGAAATCGCTTCCACAGGCCCGGCGACAGGACCCGAGACCGGGATGCCAGGTCGACGGAGTCCAGGGTCGTGTGGCTGAAATCTTCCAGAATCAGCCGACCTCTGGCGACCGTGTGGCGCACGGGGGCGTCGGTCGCGCCATACGCCAGGTGACCGAACCAATTCCCTGCATCGAGAGGGGTCGGAGGTGGGGAGTCCACCGCAATGACATCGGCCGGAGCTCCCGGCACGAGCTGGCCGAGAAGCGGTTCGTCGAGGAAGCGACCGGCGACCCGGGCGTTCGTCGCCATTAGCTGCGGCAGCTCGGCAAAGCCCAGAGTGGGGTCTTCCGCACCTCCCCTGAGACCGAGAAACGCGAAGCGCAGCGCCCTGAGAACCGCAGACGACATTCCGTCGGTGCCCAGGCCGATCGCGCATCCGTGGCCGGCTGCTCGAGGTATGTC
>CAYWLF010000148.1:0-6427 GCA_964458875.1 uncultured Gemmatimonadota bacterium | reverse complement strand
GCGTCGCCCAATGGTGTCTGCCCGTCAGGTAGAGTTCGAAGGCATCGAGATCCGCCGTGCGGACAGCGGCCGGCACCAATTCCGTTAGGCCGGTCCCTGCTTCGGCACTCGCGACCGCGGCCGTCGGCCGCTCCCCGGCCGCCATCGCATCGGCCACTGCGCCCGCGATCTCGTCCTGGATCTCGAACACGTTGTCCGCGGTGAGTTCGCGTTCCCAGTCCTGCGACCACAGGTGGAAGCCGTCTTCCGCCTCGATGAGCTGGGCCGTCACGCGCACCCGGCCACCGGAGCGCCGGACGCTTCCCTCGAGTACGGTCTCCACGCCCAGGGTGTCTCCGATCGTCTTGAGATCGAGGTTGGCGTCGCGGAGGGCGAATGACGATGTCCTGCCGGCCACCCGAAGTCCGGGTATTCGGGCGAGGGCATTCAAGAGTTCCTCCGACAGCCCGTCCGCGAAGAACGCGTCATCCGGGTTGCCGCTTATGTTCTCAAACGGGAGGACCGCGATCGACGAGTAGTCTCCGCGGTCGACGCCCGGCGCCTCTGGCCTTCCGAGCCCCCACCACGCACTCACCAGCAGCAGCGCGGTACCCACGGCCGCCGCTATTCCCACAGGCCAACGCCGGGCGCGAGGCTGGGCCACGATCTCGTCGATCTCGTGCGGCTTTGGGTCGGGAGTCCGCACGACCCCCTGGGGTGTGCGCTCGTAGGCCCAGGCGAGGAACAACGCCATGGGGAAACCCGCCAGGGAAAGCACCGTGACCACGGTCAGGAACGTCTGTGGAAGCTGCAGGCCCTCTTGCAGAAGATCGGCTACTTGCAGGACGACGAACGCAGAGGCGCCGTACACCGCCGCGACGCGAAACACGCGGCGGCGCTTTAGTTCGGCAAACAATCGCTGGTACGACGGGGTTTCGGACATTCCAGAAGATCGACGTTCCGCCGGACGTTGGGAAGGCCTGTCGTGCGACGGCGCCCTCGGCTGCGCCCGGCTAGACTACTCCTGTGGGGGCGGGAAGCTCTCAGAGGGTCTTCGCTTCACCACTGCGGTCAGCCGGTCCAGGACGCCCTGCAACTGAGGGCTCGCGTTCTGGGCCTTCGTGTTGACCATTCCCTTCACGGTAGCCATCGCACCGAAGATGGCCGACGGCAGGGCCAATACCAGGATCGCTTCCTCCTGCATGCCCAGCATCGCTGCCACTGCCAGCCCGAATATCGCCCCGGCCCCTGCGCCCCAACCGGGGGCGAAGATCCGCCATCCAGCCATCTCGATCTGTTCTTCGACGTGCAGGTCCGTGACGCCGTCGCGCGGGCGCACCGTGACGACGATCTGCCGGCTCTCGGTGCCCTGCCGGGCCGGACTCCACGTCAGGGTTCGCCCCACGGTCGAGACATGTCCGACCAGGTCAAACTCATCCTGGATGACGTCCACGACCTCGGGATAGGCCGCCTCGGAGATCTCTCCTTCTACGGAGCGTTCCGCCGTGAGGCGTTCCTTCGCGAACGATACGTCCGGTGCACGCGGAAATACGAGCTTCCTCCTCCGGATGGGCAGCGCCGGCTCCGTCGCAATCCGGCGGACTGCTTCGACCTCTGATTCGGCTAGGCCTCGCACCTCAGCCGCGGCAGCTCGTACGTGGGAGGGCGGAATCCCCACTTCAGCCGCCACCTGCTCTACGGAACCCATGGTCAGCGCACGGTCGCCCTGCTCGACGCGGCCGGCTCGCCCGGCCTCAAGGTCCGCGGCTCGCGCCAGGATCGCCCGCATCTCCTCGTCGGGGATCGGATCCCCTCCCTGACCGGCCGAGCCGAGTGCCTCGACGAACTCACCCGGTGACTGAAACCGATCGGGCGCCCGGAGGGCCAGTGCACGGGTCAGGCATTGCTCCACCCGGCCGGGAAGCCGATCGAGGACCTCCCGGTGGTCGTCCGGAGCCTCCAGGAATCGACCGAGGCGCGAATCTTCCGGACTCGGCCATCCTGCCGGGGTGTCGCCTACCAACATTTCGTAGACGACGCATGCCAGGCTGAACACGTCCGTTCGTTCATCGAGGTTTGTGCGACCAGCCGCCTGCTCCGGGCTCATGTAGCCGAGCGTGCCGACGGGAAAGCCGCTTCGTGTCAGGGTCTGGCGATCGACGGTGCTCACTGCCTTCGCGACGCCGAAGTCCGCCACGACAGCAAGACCTTCCGAGAACAGGATGTTCTCGGGCTTGATGTCGCGGTGCACGACCCCGGCCCGGTGCGCGTAGTCGAGAGCCGCCGCGACCTGTCGCGCGAGACGCAGCGCGTCGTTCAAGTCCAGGAAGACGCCCGGGCCGAGTCGTCCGCGAAGTGAGCCGCCCGTCACAAAGGGCATCACGTAGTAGACGAGACCGTCGATCGCTCCCGAGTCGAGAAGCGGCAGAATGTGCGGGTGGTTGAGCGACGCCGTGAGCTTGATTTCCTGCAGGAACCGCTCTGAACCGACGACCGATGCCAGGTCCGGACGCAGCACTTTGAGAGCCACGCGTCGATCATGTTTGACGTCGCGCGCCAGGAAGACGGTGGACATGCCGCCTCGCCCGAGTTCGCGCTCGACGCCGTACCGGCCTTCGAGGCCAGATCGGAGAACCTCTAGCAGTTCAGGCATGGCTCCGCGGCCAGGTGGGTCGGAGAGAGATGGCCGATATCTCAGGAAACATAGGAGCCGGTGGGCCGAGAGGCGACGGTCGGCCACCGCCTCACACTTGACGATACGGCGCGATCAGTTAATATATCATTAATGATACATCATTTCTGATATATACAACGAGGCAAACATGTCCCTGCGATACGCCCTTCTCGGTTTCCTCAATCTGGGGTCCATGACGGGCTATGACCTGAAGAAGCAGCTCGACAGATCGACACAGAGTTTCTGGTACGCCGGACTGAACCAGATCTACCCGACCCTCAGAAAACTGGAGGACGAGGGCTGGATCGCCAGTAAGGTCGAAGCGCAGGAGGCGAGGCCGGACCGCGTGGTCTACCGCATGACAGAAACCGGGCGACGCGAGATGTTGGACTGGCTCGCCGATCCGCTGGCTGAGCTGCCGCGCGGTCGACACGCCGGACTGCTCAAGCTCTTCTTCGCCGGCTACCTGGAGCGGGACGAGGCTCTCAGCCAGCTGCGCGCCCAGCTCGAGCTCCATCGGAAGGAACTTGCCGCTCATGCGGAGACCAGGGAGACGATCGCCGGCGTGGTGGCGAGCGAGCCGCGGCTGGAACGCCCCGCCGTGTTCTGGGAGCTCGTTCGCGACCTCGGCGAGCGAAACGAGCGCATGTACGTGGAATGGCTGGAGGCGGCCATCGAGACGGTAGGGAGGCTGGAATGAGAACCGCGAGGCAGGCGATCGAGGGAATGACACTGGTGTTCGACGGCGAGGCGGCGGGCGATCTCGCGGCCAGCATCCAGTTCGACGTGTCGGGCACGGAGCCCGGTGTGTACCACCTGGACATCGCGGACGGTGGCTGCCAGTTCGGCGTCGGCCCCGCGTCGGCACCCACGCTGACGATCGCGACACCGTCCGAGGTCTGGGAGCGCGTCAGCTCCGGGGAGCTTTCGGGTCGCGAAGCGCTGACCGATGGCCTGTACCAGGTGCGGGGCGACGCCTCCCTGCTGATGCGAATGGACCGGCTCTTCGGACGGTCGCCCGAGGAGGCTGTCGCGGCACCTGCGACGCGGCGGCGCCCTGGACCCCTCCACCTCAGGGGGTCACGATGGCTGACCGTGGCCTTCATCCCGTGGCTGGTCCTGTGGTTCGGCCCCCTGTTCGGTTTCGACATTTCGGCCGGACTGCGGGTCGCGTTTCTGCTGGCAGCCGCCCTCGCCGCATATCACGCACTGGCCGGACGACCCACGTGGTTCGAGCTTGGATCGGCACTCTTCCTGGGGCTCGGAGCGGTCGTCTCGATGACCGAAGGCGGGCGTGTGGCGCTGGCCGGCTGGGGCGGCGCGGCTGACAGTCTCGCGCTCGGGATCATCTGGCTCACGTCCCTGCTGCATTCCCGCAGCCCCCTCACGGCCGAGTATTCCCGCTGGGACCACGCGGCGTCGCTCGCCGCAAACAGTACTTTCATGCACGTGAACCGGGTCCTCACGTTCCTGTGGGGAGCGGTCTTCGTGACGATGGGGTCGCTGGCCGTGGCGGCACTTTATTGGCCGGAGGCGGCGACCACGCTCGGGTTCACCCGCTTTCTGCTCCTGGTCCCGGCGATCCTGACCACCGCCGTCCTGCCCCGCCAGGCCGCCAGGCTTCGAATCGAGAACGTGGACGGCTGGCGAAGGCGAACGCGCCTGGCTGCCATCGCTGGAGACTTCGTCGCGATCGCCGTGCTCGTCACCGCCATGGTGAAGTTCTGATGTCGGCGGTCCGGGTCCTGGCCCTGAATGGCTCCCCTCGCGCGGGAGCCGGCGCTACTTCGAAGCTCCTGAAGCCCTTGCTTTCGGGGATGAGAGAAGCGGGAGCACAGACCGAGCTGGTCAACGTGCGTGACCTCGGCCTGGAGCCGTGTATCGGATGCTACGCCTGCTGGGTACAGACGCCGGGGGAGTGCATTCACGTGGACGGCATGACGCGGGGACTCGCGTCCTGGAGCATGGCCGACCTCGTGGTCATTGGAACTCCCGTGTATCACGGATCGATGACGGGCCTCATGAAGACCTTCCTCGACCGGCTTCTTCCCCGGTATGAGCCGTGGCTGGTAGCCAGCCCACACGTGGAGGGAGGATCCGGACATCCCGCCCGCTGCGCGGAACCCGGCCGAATGGTCCTCGTATCGCCATGCGGCTTTCCCGGGTTCCACAACTTCGACGCCCTGGTCCACACCTTTCGGCACATCGCTCGCATGCACGGGATGGAGATGGCGGGAGAGATACTCCGGCCGTTCGCCGAGCCCCTCAGGCTGCGGGCGCTTCAGGGGTTGTTCGAGGACTTCTTCGAGACGGTCCGGCAGGCTGGACGCGAGATCATCGATTCCGGGGCCATCTCCGAGGCCGCGCAGAGCGAACTCGCTAAGGATCTCCTACCCGGCGACGTGTCGCAGAAGAGGCAGATGGCCAACGAGCACTGGAACCGCCTGAGAAAGCGCGCGGGGGTGGAGACTGCTCCGGGGGCTACCTTCTGAACGCGCCCTGCCTACTGTCCCAGGATCGCCTTCATGGCATACGCCGCTCCGAAGCCCAGGTAGTTCCCCACGGCGTAGCCCAGCAACCCCATCGCCACCCCCGGCAGGACGAGCGTCCTCCAACCGTGCACGTTGGCCAGCGCAATCACGGACGGTGGTCCGGTCTTGGCGGCGGCCGATGCGATGGTAAGCACCCGGATGTCGAGCCGGAACAAGCGGCCGATGCCGTACACCGATACCAGGTGCACCACGACCATGATCATCACGTAGATGAACAGGATCGGCGACAGCACGATGGCCATCTTCACGTTGATCATCGCGCCCACGGCGCAGAAGAACAGGTAGAACGAGAGATTGCCCATCTCGAATGCACCCTGCAGCCGCCCGATGAAGCGGAACTGGGCGAGGATCAGGGCGAGTGTGGTGACGATCAGGATGGTCGGGAAGCTCGGCATGAACCTGCCGATCCAGTGGGTCTTGATGAGCTCGCTCGCGACCATGATGGCCAGGGCGGCGAACGCCAGGGCCACGATGTCGAGCATCCTGAATTCCGTGGGCGCTTCAGGCTCTGTCACTTCATCGATGGCGCCGATCGTCCCCCAGCGCTCCCCGGCGGGGAAGTATCGGCCGAGCCAGCCAGGGATCAGCACCCACACGGCAAAGAGCGGAAACAGCGTGAGGTTGTCCACCGCGTTCGCCGCCGCGAAGAGGTCGGGATTCCCGATCTCGAGTCCATCCCACAGCGCGAAGAAGTTGAGACTTCCGCCTGTGTACGTACCGGTGAAGGGCCCGGCCAGCTTCCAGGTCTCGTCCCCGAGCACCCTGGCCAATTGCGGATTGACCAGAACGCCTGCCGTGAGCACCCCGATGATGGTGCCGACGCAGGCGATCGCGAAGGCCGCCAGCAGAGGGCCACCGGTCTGCTTGAGATCGGCAAGGTTGACGGTGAAGAGTATCAAGCAGACCGCGAACGGCACGGTAAAGCCAGCCAGGCCCTCATAGAATGCCGAACGGTCCGTGATGAAGCCGATATTGGAAACGAGGCCCGCGAAGAACAGGATCAGGACCACCGGTGAGATCTTGCGGGCCCACGCGTACCGCGCGTCGAGCCACACCGAGAGCAGGACCAGTCCGAGGAAGACTGCGGCGAGTTGGATCGGCTGGTCGATCATCCCCACAGCCTGGTCGATGGTGCCCCGACCACGCCGTTGTCGAAGGTCATCCCCCAGGCACGATCGTTCTTGAGGAGCAGCGGGCCGTCGAGGTCGTGGAAGTCACACAG
>CAYWLF010000147.1:0-6427 GCA_964458875.1 uncultured Gemmatimonadota bacterium | reverse complement strand
TCTTCCCGGTTGATGAAACGCCCCCCCATGTCGGGGATCACGTTTCGCATGAACGTGTAGTCAGGCCACACCCCGGCGACGTTGGGCCGCAGAACCTGCCGTCCATAGCGCACGGGGGAATCCCCCCGACTGTATTCCGGGCTGATTCGCTCGATCTCGGGGATCTGCTGCTGGAGCGTCCACGCGTCGGTTTCTCTCAATCGGATCGAGCGGCCCTCGGGGAAACCCTGGAACGAACGAGTGGTCGTACCGCCAAACAGCATGACGACCCGGTCTCCCAGGCCGTGAAACCGCTTCTTCGTCTGTCGCTCCAGGCCCACCCCGAACGCCAGCAGCACGACCACGGCAACGGTGCCCCAGGTGATTCCCAGGAGCGTCAACGTGGTGCGCAGCTTCTGGTTCCTGACGTCTGCCAGGAACTGACCGAGGGCAGCCGCGATACGATTCACGCCGATTCCTCGCTCACTCCGCCGTCCCCTCCCGGGCCTACTCGATTTCTCTCGGAGGCGGCTCGATCACGAGGTCGCCTTCTTCAAGGCCGGCCAGTACTTCTATGGTCAAAGCGTCAGAAAGACCTGTTTCGATCACCCGGTCCTCCGTCTCTCCTCCTGGAAGCAGCACGGTGACTTCCGACACGCCTTCTTCGACACGGATGAGACGCTCGGGGATCACCAGGACGTCGTCGCGTCGGTCGATGATGATATCTACGTTCGCCGAGTAGCCGGCCCTGAGCACCGCCTCACCCACCTCGGTAAGCGTGACCTCGATCGGGAAGACCGTCGCGTTGTCCTCTGTGCGGGCCTTGAGTGATATCGCGTACACTTCGCCGCTCACCGCCGCGTCCGGAAGAGCGCCCACTTTGACGTCCGCGGGCATTCCTTCGCGGAGCTTCCCGACATCGATCTCGTCCACCGTACCCCTGAAAATCAGGTTGCTCATCGCGGCCATGGTGATGAGGACGGTGCCTTCCTGAAACGCGCTCAATGGGACCACCGGGTCGCCGCTTTCCACACGCGTCTCGAGAACGAATCCGTCGATGGGAGATCGAATGACCCCCTCGATGTTCCGGTTTGCGATCCTCACACGGCCGGTCTCGAGGAGGGCGACCCGCTCACGGGCCATCTGCACCTGGATTTGTGCCCGCTCGAACTCGCGCTCGGCGAGTTCCAGTTCCTCCTGCGTAATGAAATCGCGTTCCCGCAGCTCCTGCTTTCGCCGCAGGTCGCGCTCCATATTCTCGAGCTCGATCTCTCGCAGCTCGACCTGGCGACTTGACTCGGCGAGTTCGATCGGAGTTGGATTGGGCTTTACTTCGAGCAACCGATCGCCGGCCGACAAGAAGTCTCCGGCCTCGACGAAGAGCTCCCGCACCACCCCTGAGATCTGAGACTTGACGCCGATCTCGACATCGGGTTCGATATTACCGATCGCCAGGGCCTTCTGAATGATCGAGCCTCTCGCGACCTCGACCGTTGTCGGGCCCTCGTCTCCGTTCCCGCCTCGGAGTGACATGGCAGCGACGGTGCCCGCCACCGCGATCAGGCCCACCAGCCCCATTCCTACCTTCGCTCGAGTCTTCATGAACCTCTCCAAGAACAGCCGCCGGTGGCACGCGCACCTCGGTGCCGGCCGGCGTGGCCGGCTACGTCTGGTCTTACGCGCGAGGAGGGCTCAGAAGTTTCATCGCCCTGTACCGGCTCAAGCTACACGCCGCGACGACGCCCCACGAGGATCCTCCCGGTGGCGGAAACTCCGTAGAGGAAGGCAACCAGGAGGATGATGAAGGGGCCCGTGGGAATGTCCAGCCCGACGCTGACGGACAGTCCATACGATATGAACAGGCCCGCCGTGATACAGATGGCGCCGATGGCCGTCGCCAACACCATCATTCGATTGAGCCCGCCGGCCCAGTGCCGAGCGATGGCCGCCGGAATCGTCAGCAACGCGATCACCAGGATCACGCCGACGACCCGAATCAAGACGACGACCGTGACCGCGGTCAGTCCCAGCAGTAGCAGGAACAGGGCCGCCACCGGGACGCCGACCACCCAACTGAACTCCTCGTCGAAGGCGACGGCCTGAAGCGGATGGTAGAGCCGTATGACGACCAGGAGCAGAAACACGTCGAGGACGGCCGTGAACCACAGGTAGGCCGGCGGAACGAAAAGGATGTTGCCGAACAGGTAGCTGAGGAGGTCCGGTGTCGCCCCGGGCGCCAACGAAGCGAATATGATCCCGAGCGCCATGCCGACGGCCCAGACCATCGCGATGAGCGTGTCCAGTCCCTGCCGCAGCCGGAGCTCTGCCACCCCGATGCCGAGCGCGGACAGCAGGCCGAACGCAAGGGCTCCGGCCATGGGGGGAAAGCCGACGAGGTAACCCAACCCGATGCCGCCGAACGCCGCGTGGGCCAGCCCGCCGGAGATCGAAGCGATGCGCCGGGCCACGACGAACGTGCCGACGATTCCGCAGGCTACTGCAGCCAGGAGTCCGGCAGCCAACGCCCGTTGGAAGAACTCGTACTCGAGGGCGCTCATGGCCGTTCGCCCGTCGATTCGTGCGACGGCAGCACACGGTGAGGATGGCCGTGCGCCACGAGGTCCACAGGACATCCGTAGGCGACCTCCACCATCTCATCCGTGAGCTCGCGCGAGTGATGGTAGTGGAGACGCACGTTCAGGCACGCGATCGTCTTCACATACCTCGATATCACTCCGATGTCGTGCGACACGAGGACGATCGTCATCTGTTCGGACAGCTGCCCGAGGAGTTCGTAGACGGAGCGGCCGATCCGGGTATCGACGCTGGCCGTCGGTTCGTCGAGCAACAGGATTCGAGGCTCCGATGCGAGAGCCCTGGCAATCAGGACCCGCTGGAGCTGTCCCCCGGACAACTGGCCGATCTGTTCGCCGGCCATGCCACTCAATTCTACGCGGTCCAGCGCCGCCAGGGCCGCCTCGGCCGACTCTCGCGAGCGCTCCCGGCGACCGATCCCGAGCCGGCCCATACGGACGGTGTCCAGGACATCGATTGGGAAGCTGGCGTCGAAGCGGGCGTACTGGGGAACATAGCCGATCACGCCCCGATGCTCGGCCGGAGGGCAGCCGAACACCTCGACCGAACCGGTATCTGGACTCAACAAGCCCAGGACGATCTTGAGAAGCGTGGTCTTGCCACCCGCGTTGGGGCCGATGATGCCCAGGAAATCGCCGTCGTCGAGCCGAAGATCGACCGATTCCAGGACCGGAGTGCGGCCATACGAGTAGCTCACGCCACGCAGGAGGATCGGGGGGACGTTCATGGCCTCACCTGTTCCGCCAACACCTGGATGGCTCGGTTGAAGCCGGACGACCAGTCCCGCCCGAGGGGGTCGAGCGCCACCGTCTGGCCATCCAGTTCATCGGCCACGAGAAGAGCTGCCTCCGCCGAAAACTGCGGCTGCACGATGACGTCGACGAGACCCGAGTTCCGGGCTTGCTCGACGATCGCCCCGAGCTCACCGGGTCCCGCGTCCCCACTTCCGTGTTCCAGGATCGCCATTTGGCGCAGGTCGTAGTCTCGCGCCAGGTACCCCCAGGCCGGGTGCAGCACGATGAAACTCCCTCCGCGGCGCGGGCCCAGCAGGCTGTCAGCGGCCGCTCTCATCCAATCCATCTCGGCGAGAAGGTCCTCAAGCGACGCTGCCACCGACTCTGCCGCGTCCGGACGGGCCTGCTGTACGGCCTGGGCGATTCGCCCGGCGATGCTCCGGGCACATGGCAGAGAGAGCCAGACATGTGGATCGTCCGGTAGCACGTCGCAGCCATCCGCACCGGAGATGACAGCAGCGCCCCCCCGCTCGAGAAGCCCGGCCAGCCACGTGATCTCCCACGCGAACGCCGGGTGGCCGACCGACACGTACAGGTCCGCCGAAGATGCCGCCCGTACCTTGGAAAGCGATGGTTCGTAGGAAACGGGGCTCGCGCCGGGCGGGATCATGACCGTGACGTCAGCGATACCAGCCGCTACCCGGTCGACGAGGCCTGCCAACGGAGCGACCGTCACGGCGACCGACAGGCGATCGCCATTCGTCTCGGAAGAGCACGCCGACGGGGTGAGTGAAAGGCCACCCGCGGCGCACGCAGCGAAGCATCGCATCCAGCCGCGAGCAGACATAGAATGGCGCATTAGTCCAGCACGTCCGTTCCCAAAGCCGCTAGAGGGTCTCTTCGGATGAACCATACCACTTCGAGGCGGGGGGCGCTCGCCATTCACCGACGAATCGCGTGGCGGGAAAGCCTCTTCGCCATCGTGCTTCTGGTCGTAACCGCCTCGGGCTGCGCCAACAGCTCGACGGACGTCGTGAACCGTCCGGTACCGGCCGAGCAGATCCTCGTCCTGGTTTCCTTCGACGGATTCCGGTGGGACTACCCCGATCGCGGGGTGAGTCCGAACCTGGCGGCCCTGGCGGCGCGCGGCGTTCGGGCTGAGGGCCTGGTCCCCTCGTTCCCCACCAAGACGTTTCCCAACCACTACACAATCGTCACCGGCCTCGTGCCTGATCACCATGGTATCGTGGCCAACGCGATGTGGGACCCTGACTTCGACGGCCACTTTTCGATGTCAAACCGGGACGCGGTTCAGGATGGCCGCTGGTGGGGGGGCGAACCCGTATGGGTGACCGCGGAGCGACAGGGAATGCCAACGGCTCCGCTGTTCTGGCCGGGCAACGAAGCGGAGATCAACGGCATTTCGCCCTCGCACTGGTTGCCGTTCGACGGCGCGATGGCCAACGCGGACCGCGTTCAGTGGGTTCTCGACCTGCTGGACGGTCCGCGGGACGAGCGACCGACCTTCCTGACCCTGTATTTCGACGAGACCGACATCGTGGGTCACAACCATGGCCCTGATTCTGAAGAGATCCTCGGTGCGATCGCGACCGTCGACTCCGCGCTGGGCCTCCTCGTCACCGGCCTCGATGACCGAGGCATGCTCGACCGGACCAACATCGTCGTGGTGTCGGACCACGGCATGATTCCGACGAGCCAGGAACGAGTGATGTTCGTGGACGACTACGTGGACCTGGAGACCGCCCGACCGATTGACTGGAACCCCGTGTTGGCCCTGTGGCCCGACGAGGAAGACGTGGACGCGGTCTACCTGGCGCTACGTGATGCCCACCCGCACGTCTCCGTCTACTGGAAGGACTCGATCCCCGATCGCTTCGAGTACGGAAGCCATCCGCGGGTCCCGCCGATCATCTGCATAGCCGACGATGGGTGGACGATCACCACTCACTCCTTTTTCGAGCGGGCGCCAGAGGCGGCCGACGGAGGCAATCACGGTTTCGATCATCAGGCCCGCGACATGCAGGGCATCTTCATCGCGGCCGGTCCAGCCTTCCGCGAAGCCGAGCGCGTACCGGCGTTTCGAAACGTGAGCGTCTACCCGCTGCTGATGGAGCTACTGCGTCTGCCGGCTGCTCCGGGAGACGGAGACTTGTCCGAGGTTGGCGGGATTCTGGCCGAATAGAGAAAGGGGGGCGCTCCTGAGAGCACCCCCCTTCAAGAACCGGATCTAGCGTCGAGCCTCAGCCGACCTTCACCACGTTCTTCGCCTTGGGGCCACGTCCCTCCTCGGCAAGGTCGAACTCGACAACGTCGCCCTCGTCCAGGGTCTTGAAGCCCTCACTCTGGATCTCCGAGAAGTGGACGAACGCATCGCGCGCGCCATCGTCGAACGACACGAAGCCAAAGCCCTTGTCGTTGTTGAACCACTTCACGGTGCCCGTCAGCTTCGACATACTACGCTCCTGCTGAATGATACTCCCCTATGGTCGACTTATGCGCCGACACCGGCTGTTGATGTTCCTGACGCCGGTAAAGCGACGAAAGGAATTCGCGAAAAGATAGGGCCCGATCCCGTTATGTCAACGTCACTTGTGACAACCGGTCCTGGCGGGGGCGATTCAGAGAGTGAAGCGGTAGCCCACCATGAGGGCGAGGATGCGATTCCGGAAGTCTAGGTTGGCCTCAGAGTCGTCGAAAGAGTTCAGCCCGACGATCCCTCGACCATCGATCACCAGATGCCCCGATCCCAGGGAAATTTCCACGTCCGCTCCGAACGCAATGCCAATGTCGAGTGACCGCGTCTGCAACCCCGCCTCCGAGCAGTCAGCCGGATTGGACGTTCCGCCCGGGAAGGCGTCGTAGGTGCAACTCAACTCGAACGCGAAGGAAGGACCCACAAACAACTCCGGCCGCGTCCCGCCTCTGGTCAGTGCGAACTTGACGAGGACCGGGAACTCCAGGTACCGAAGCGACAGCCTGTCGTCGAAGGGGTCCTCGGGATCCTCGTCGTTGTTCTCCCGGCCGCCTTTCTCCACGTAGAGACCGTCCAGCTGGACGGCCCAACGGTCGGCAAACCGTAGCGTGCCGGAGAACCCTCC
>CAYWLF010000146.1:0-6436 GCA_964458875.1 uncultured Gemmatimonadota bacterium | reverse complement strand
CGTCGGCTCAGGGCTACCTCCCGTATGCGCTCAGCGAGGTTCTGCACGCGGCTTCGCACACGTTGCCACGCCAGGCCTCAGCCGGCAACGCGTTCACGTTGCGCGATACACTGAATATGGCGACAATTCCAGCCCGACCCAGCCCCTGAGAGATAACGATGAGACAACGCCTTCTCAGTATCGCGTTTGCCCTGATCTTCGCCGCGACCGCAGCGCGCAGCGACGCGCAGGTCGTTCTCCCACCCGAAGAGGGTGGAGAGATCATCTCCATTGGGCAGCCCCCGCTCTGGAAGCCGTACGGCGGAGGCTCCCTTGGCAGCTACTACCCCGGTGACGCCTCAGACATGACGGCGTACGTCGACATCGGTATGGACAAGGACCTGATGAACCCGGTGGTCGGGGGACTGGTGCTGGGAGGAGAACTCTACGGGGGGGTCCAGGGCAGCAGAATCGACGGCGGCCTCCGGGCCCTCGCCAGCATACCGTTTCTGCGATTGGGGTTCGGTGTGGATTGGAACTTCAGGGACGGAGACCTGCCCTTCCTCCTCCGTTTCGCCGGGCCCGTGCGCCGGGGCGGCCTGCTCGGACGCGGAGGGCTGCTCACGATCGACTGGCTGCCGGCCCGGGGCAACTCGTTCAACGTCGGCGTGAAGCTCCCGATCAACCAGCCGTGGAGGGGAAAGACCCGCCCGAAGACGATATCGGTCAAGATGAAGCAAGTTCGCCCGGAGCCCCTTCCGTTCGACAACCCGAGCCCGGCCCTCCTGGAGGCCCTCGATAACGTCGAGGAAACCGGCTGGTGGATCAACCGGTTCGTGACCCCTGGCGTCGATCAACGGGGGCGCACGCGTGACCAGGCAACCGCGAACTTCACGGCGGATATCGAAGAGATGCGGGACCGCCTGCGAAGTCCGGACCCGATGCTCGGGGGAAGCCACAACGCCGAGGCCGAGATCCAGGCGTTTCACGCCGAGTTGGCGCGGGCCTTCTCCATCGCTGCGTCGGGGAACCCGATTCCCTTCGGCACGAGCACGCCGGAAGGAGAGGAAATCGCGGCGCAGGCGAGACAGATACTGCTCGACCATGTGCTGTTCCCGTACAACCGCCTTCTCGGCATCAAGAAGACGAATGACTCCACGCGCGAGTTTTCCGCACGGGCCGCCGGGGCGTTCAGTCGCTGGGTGATACACACGGGCCGGTCCGCTTCGGACGAGCGTCTCGCTGCGGTGCGCTACGTGTTCCAGCGGCTGCTTAACGGAGTCGAGGAGGTACGGGCCTACAACAAGAAGGTCTGGCACGACGAACGCCTGGTGTGGCTACCGCTCCAGTACGGTCTCCTACCCGAAGAGCATGACTCGAATGCCGAGCTGGATGCCATCATCGAGCGGGCGGTAGGCCGCGAGTTCCTTGACGGTAACGGGGTATGGTATGTCATCAATGCCCAGTTTCAGTTCGAACTCGCAAACGCGCTTGAAAGGGCCGAGGACTACCACGTCCTGTGGATTCACGACATTCGCGGAATCACGGGTACGGGTGAGCCTGACCGGGTGAGCCAGTTCCATGTCAACCTGTACATCAAGACGCTGACCAAGCGGGTCCGGGAATACGACGAGGCGGGCAAGCTGCCCACCTACATGATCTTCATGGACCAGCACTACTACGAGATCAACAAGGCGCGTCGGTGGATCAGCTACCTCGAAGACCCGATGCACTACGAGTACGATTTTCCCGAGGGCTACGAGTGGATGGCAGACAGCCTGGCCGTGAGCCAGGCCGCGCTGAGGGAGGCCGTGGCTGAATCCAGGCTGTTGCAGGCCGAGGCCAGCCAGTACGGGGAGGACTGGCTTCGAAACCGCATCAAGGTGCACGCCAGCATCACGAACCCGGCTGATCCCACGTACTGGGCGAGCGAACCATTCCCGGTGGTTTCGTGGCCGGACAATGTGATGAGAGACCACCGGAAGATCTCGTTCTACGACATCACGGAGGATGATCCGTACCGGGGCAGGGCGATGTACAGCGGCATGGGCATCGGCGAGCACTACATGGGGCCGACCTGGGAGGACCGGGCGATTTTGCTCCAGGGGCCGGCCGCGCTCGATATGAAGAATGCCGCGCGTGAACTACTGCTGAACCAGGGGTTCAGGCCGGAGGAGATCCCGGTCCCCCTGCAAGCGAAGCCCCTGGCCGACGACTATTGGGAGATCGTGGCGGAATTCAGGACCGAGTATCGGGATGGCGCCCGTGCGATGGAGCTGCACAACGAGACCGGCTATCTGCCCAAACCCATCAACGTGGCGAGAGCGGTGCTGTTCACGCTGTCACCGCCGGGTACGGTGATGATCCTTCCGGACTCGCTTTGGCACGCGCCTCTGTGGGCGTCGATGCTGGTCGGCACATGCCTGAGGGGCGGGCGCGTGTTGATCATTCATCCCTCCCAGCGGAACGCACCGGGCCAGGCGTTCATGACCCTGTCCCGCGCCAACGAGTTGTTCGAGCGTCTGATTATCATCCAGCACGAGATGGCCGACGAGATCGCCGCCGTGAACGGGCAGTTGCGGACCGGGCTCTACGATACGGACATCGACGTGGCCAACATTCCGGCCCGAGTGAACGCCGCGGCGGAGGGTCTCAAGGTCCCGTGGCTGAGGGAGACGTTCGAGATTCCAGCCGACTGGATACCGATGTTTGCGAACCCGGAAGAGCAATTCCCGGATTTCGACCTCGAATACGCGATCGAGGATGTCGAAGTGCGCCGGCCGAAGCTCCACATGAAGACGAACCTGATCGTCTCGGCCGGGATCCTCCAGCTCCTGATAGAGTCACCGGAATGGAGGCCGTTCGTCTTCGAATACATGCAGCAACGGGCCCTCGACGTGCAGTCGGAGCGATCGGTAGAGCAGTACAGGGACGTGGAAGAGCTGGGCCGTGCCGTGAGGCAGGATTTCTGGAGACTGGTCGAGTCCACCCGGGAACTGGCCACGGAAGAGCAACGGGAAACAACTGTGTTCTACCACCTGGTCGGTTCGTCCAACATGGACTACCGGTCGATGCTCATGGACGGCGAGGTCGGACTCCTGATCTCGGGAAAGGCCGCGATTCACGGCTTCCTGGATGCGATCATGCTCGCGGGGGCGGCTCGCTGGATCGACGACGTGGACGTGTTGAACCAGTACCTGCCCCGCTACGAGGGTTTCAAGTGGAAGACGAGCCGCTGGATAAAGAACATGCTGTAGGACCGCCGCCTGCGACCGGGGGCTTCGCCGCGTGCGGCGCGGCCTTCAGGGGAACGCCCAGCCGGACCCGAAGCTGATCACCCACCGGCTCCCGGTCACGTCCCGACCGAAGCGGTAGCCAAGGTCGATACGACCCGTATCCGATGCTGAGCCACGGGAGGAACCCGTCCGTATCCCGATTCCGGCGGCCCCGCCCCACCTCGGGGATTGGTCCGCGTACCAGGCCCCTCCGTAGTCCACGAATCCAACGAATCCCACCCCGAACAGATTGAGCACGTTGTTGAGCGCCCACCACCTGTGCTCCAGGGTTCCCCAGATAGATCGGGTGCCCACGAACGAATGCGGTTCCCAGCTTCGAGGCGGAAAGTCGAACCCGAGGTCGAACTCACCGCCAGGCCTTGGGTTCTCCATCATCCCGGCGCGCGCGTGGAGCACCGTGGCATGCTTTCGGGCCAGCTTCTGGCCGATGGTGACGGCGAGGTTGACTCTGCCCGAATCGAGGCCGGCTGCGTTGAACAGACCGTTGGCCAACAGCCTGCCGTGAACGAACCCCTCCCCCAGGGATCCGCCAGCCTGCAATACCATGGACGGCCCAATCCCGAAGCTCTCATACCCGAAGGACTCCGGCGCGAGATTCAGCCCGAGCGACACCGTTGCGCTCAGGTCGATATCCTCCTCGGCGAACCCGTTCATGAATCGGAGGACCCTGAACTCGGAGCGGCGGTACTGGCCGAATACTCCCAGAAAGGCGCGGACCGTATCGGGGACCATTTCCGACGTGTCCTGCACCAGCACGTACTTCTGATTGCGCAGCTCGCCGATGATGCCGAAACGCGTGAAGTATCGGGGGGTTGCGTTGGTGGCGAATCCGTAGACCCCGCGATGCGCATAGTTCGTGTGCCAGTAGCGCGTGGTATCACGCACGGAGCTGGATTCGTTCCGGTACTGAATGGCCTGCCTGTCGGCCGCGTCGCCTGAGAAAACGATCGAGCGCTTGTCGTTGAAGGAGCGCCATGGGTCGCCTACGAACCAGTTGCCGAAGTTGCCGTCCGACAGGTTGAAGTACTGCCCGCCCACGTTCAATTGCGTGCCGGCAAGTCGACGCAGCTCGCCAGACAATTCCATCCCATCTCGATCGACGTCCTTGCGGTAGGCGATATGAGCGTAGTTGCCCGTTCCAAACACGTTGGTCTCGGTCAGGCCAAGCCGTCCGGTGATCGTCCCATCCGTGGCAAAGCTGAGTTCGAAGAGCGGCTGAGTGCTCCACGCGTCTCGGGTTCGCACCGTAGCCAGAAGTCTTCCGTCCACGGTGGCCGTGTCCACGCTTGCTTCGGCGAAAATTCTGAGACTGCGCAGATTCCGCTCGGTTTCCTCTGCCAGACTCGAATCGAAGGGTTCACCTGCGCTCAGCAGCAGTTCCCGTTCGACGACCCAGTGCCGCGTCTTGAATCGGAGCTTGTTGGCGAACCGGAAGATGCCCGTCCTCTCGGCCTCCTCGTCAGTAAACACGTTCTGCGTGACGACAGCGATGGAGTCCACCACCGGGGGGATGGTGTCAGGAGGTGTCGCCGGCTCTTCCTGGCCTCTCAGCGACGCAGCCGAGGCTGCGAGGAACACCACGACCAGGAGGGGATGCCGAAGATGCCGGTTGAGCCGATTCGCGCGCGGTGTTCGCGCCTTCGTGCCCGGACGATACCACGAGGGTGGCGTCAAAGAGTCTCCGCGGGTGTGTGACCGGCGTATCGGTGGTCTCGTGCGCTCATCGACCGGGGCAACATAACTTGGTGGCCCATCGTTCACACACGATCGGTGAGGTCCGCCCGGCCGGTGGTTCACAGGAGGGTATCATGCAATGGAGTCTCGCCGTTGCGGTCACGATCGTGCTGGGGCTGGCCTGCACCATGTCCTTCGAGTGGCCTGCGATCCGGGCTTTCGGGAACGAACCGTTCTGGAACGTAACGATCCCGGTTGGGGACTCGATCGTCTACGGGCGGATGGGGGAAGCGGACATCTCGTTTCCGTCCGTGGCATCAGACGTCACGGAGGGGGACTCCGTCCTCGTCTTGGGCCCGCTGCGTGACAGCTCGGATGAGCATGAGATCGAAGTCAGGATCACGGCTGGGGACTGCCAGGACACCATGGCGGACATCGTCCATCCGATGCGGGCCCTGGTGGTGATCGACGGGGAAGATCTTTCAGGCTGTGCGCGCTACATGGTTCCGGAAGCGTCCGTCGGAGAACACTAGCCGCCTGGCGAGGGCTGCGGCTCGATCCAGTTCAGGAACGTCGCGGATTCGTAGATCAGTTTCACCTCGTCGGTGCCTTCCTGCACGATGACCGTGGCCACCGCCCCGTTCTTGGGGTCCGTCCACTGGTTGGCCCAGGTGCCACGATCGTTCTGGAGCGCGGTGCAGAAATCCTCGGTGAACGGGTAGTCGTAGTTCTCCACCGGGGGAATGAGCGGATACGTCAGGGTTACGTAGTCTCGATACACCCGGTACTGCCCTTCGCAGTCCCCTTCCTCCAGCTGCAGTTTCACTATGTACTGACCCTTGACCAGGCCTTCCTCACCGAGCAGTGCGTAGTAGGCCACGGAGGGCTCACCGAGCAAGTCCACACGGTAGGCCAGCACCACGATTCCGTTGTCGAGAGAGTCAACGACGGCTGGTTCGCCAAATCTAGCCCGAATGATTGTTTCTGAAGAACCCCACGCGACGCCGTTGAAGGCATCGATGGACATCGAGACGTCCTGTTGGGCGGGCAGTTCCGATGTGCCGATCGAGGCCGCCAGGGACGCGAGGATCAATGCGATCGGGCCGGTATTCATACGCCTCTCCCGGGAGGGTACGGCGTCGCTTGCGCGCAGGGGCTTCCCCGTTAGATTACCCCGCCCTTCGCAGGCGGGGATCCCGTTCAAGGTCGATGAGACCGGACCGGGCCGCAACGCGGGGGGTAAGTCTTCTCAGGATTCCGGAGGCGATCGCCGGGCCCGCTCGGGCCGTGGATTCGAGAAGCCGGACGCTCGGGTGGCGGAATTGGCAGACGCGCAGGGTTCAGGACCCTGTGGGAATAATATCCCGTGGGGGTTCGACTCCCCCCCCGAGCACTTGCCCAGGTGGCGGAATTGGCAGACGCGCTAGCTTGAGGGGCTAGTGCCCTTTGGGGCGTGGAGGTTCGAATCCTCTCCTGGGCATGCCTGA
>CAYWLF010000145.1:0-6443 GCA_964458875.1 uncultured Gemmatimonadota bacterium | reverse complement strand
CGCTCACCAGGCGCGCGTCGCTGAAGCTGGCCTACATCGGTGGTGCGTCTACGCGGCTGGGGGCCGATTTCGACAGCTTCATCCTGGTCTACCAGTATCGGTGGGGCGGAGGGCTTTGACTGAAGCTCGAAGCGAGTCCCAAGCGTACGGGCGATCCTGTCCACGGTCCGGTCCAGCGTCCGGATCCAAATCCCTCCGAGCATCGCCGAAGCCAGAAGGTGAGCGTCGACCCAGCCGATACCCGACCCTGCCAGGTTCCACCGATCGATGAAGGTCAGCACCTCCGGGTGGTCCGCCCGAGCCCGTCTCGCACGCCGCATCCCTCCCACCCGACCACGCTCGCCTGTACCGTCACCGCAGAATCATCATGGCGCCCGCATTTCACGCCGGGCACGCCACTCATTACATTATCAGACTTCGGTTATGTGGATCGGCTCACACCAGGAAGAGGGCGAATGGCGCAGTTCACGGACGAGCAGCTGCAGCGGAAGATCCAGGAAGGCTTCATCGTCGAGTCCGAAGCGGACATGACCGAGACCTACAAGAAGGCGCTGATCGGTCAGTTGACGGTGCAGGGCGACACGGAACTCATGAGCGCCCCGGCCTACTACATGGCCGCCAAAGACGCTCCCTCGACCAACACGATGGTCTCTGCGACGGCGATCATCCAGGACGAGATGGGGCATGCCAACATCGCCTACCGGCTTCTCCAGGATCTCGGCGTGGACACGGACTATCTGCTGTATGACCGTCCTCCCGAGAAGTTCAAGAACCCGTTCGGCTTCGATCAGCCGATCGCGAACTGGGCCGAGTTGGTGACCGCCAACGCCCTGTATGACCGGGCCGGGATCACGCTGCTTTCGGACGTGCACCGCAACACATCGTATGGCCCACTGAAGCGGGCGCTCGTCAAGGTCGGCCAGGAAGAGAACTTTCACCTCCGGCACGGCGAGGTATGGATGCGTCGCCTTTGTGAGGCCGGGGGGGAAGGGCGCGACCTGGTGCAGAGGGCGGTGGACTGGATGTTTCCGATGGGGGTCGAGTGGTTCGGCCTCCCCGACGATCGAAAGCGCCACAACGCCCAGCTCGACTTCAAGCTCAAGGGCATGACGAACGATGAGCTCCGGATGGTGTGGATGAAGGCGGTCGTTCCGCTGTGCGAGCAGCTCGGTATCCGTGTGCCGGCCCATTCGAACGAAGATTCGGGCGAGGTGGCGCTCGAGTACGAGCTTCCCATCGCCTGGGACGCGGACGATCGCGTATGGCTCCTGGACGAGACCATCACGTGGGACGCGGTATGGGATCGGTGGCGCGCTCGGGGCCCGATGAACCAGGAGTTCGTGGAGTCCGTGCGCCGCAGCCGCTTCCAGGTCGAAGACCTGTTGGCGGCCTGAGGGGTCGATCGAGATGTCCTCCCGGCTGATTCAGATCCGGCGAGCGGGAACGGGCCTGCCCGTTCCGGGTCCGGCAGTGGATCCGACGGCAGATGCGGGCTACCAATCCGTCATCGACCGGAACGTGGATTTTTCGGCTGTATTCGCAGACGCCATGGGCCACAACCCGGACCTGGTTCTCGAGGTGCCGGAGTGGTCCACGCCTCCAGCCGATCTGGAGGAACGAGTGTGGCGGGCCCTATACGAGGTGCCGGACCCCGAGTTCCCGATCTCGCTGGTGGATCTCGGGCTGGTTTACGGCGTGGCCGTCGAGGAGTCGGACACGACCAGTGAGGCGCGGGTGGAGGTGGCGATCACGCTGACGGCGACGGCTTGTCCGTGCGTCGAGTTCATCAAGTGGGATGTACGCGACCGGTTGCTCCAGGAGGCCGGCGTTTCCGAGGTGGACGTTCGCATCACCTGGGATCCTCCGTGGACGACGGATCGCATCAGCGACCGGGGCAGGGAAGCCCTCAGACGGGCCGGTGTGTCGATCTGAGAACCGTTAAGGCGCACCGCCGGTGGGCGGGACGCGAGGAGAGCAGGGAGCATGGGTCATCTGAGCGGCGAGTACCTGTACGAGATCTTCGCTCGCCAGAAGCGCGAGGACCGGCTTGAGCATATCGGGACGATATCGGCTCCGAACGCCGCCCTGGCCCGGGCCTACGCCTGGCAGACCTATGACGAGCAGAAGTGGTTCGAGATGGTCGTGGCCCCGCGCGAGGCCTTCGAGGCTGTGAACCGGGACGAAGAACCCTTCACCCTGAGCCCGGCGGAGGCCCGATGAGCGCGGCCGAAGCGGCGGGTTTTCGCACCGCGGACGACGTTCCTGAGGATCTGCGCGACGATCTCGCGTCTCTGCTCCTCTCCCTGGCTGACAACAAGCGGCTTCTGGGCATGCGCTATGCCGAGTGGCTGCTCGGCGCCCCCACTCTCGAGGCGGGAATCGCATGCTCCGCGATGGCCCAGGACGAATGGGGACACTCGCGGATCCTGTACGCGATGCTCAAGGAGTTCGGAAGAGACCCCGGGCAGCTGGAGCACGAGCGAGAAGCCGGGCAGTACCTGAGCATCGAGTTGTTGGACGAGCCGCCTGCGGAGTGGTCCGGATTGGTGGCCCTGAACTTCCTGCTCGACACCGCCCTGTCCGTGCAGATCGAATCGCTGAAGGAGAGCCGGTTCGAGCCGCTGCACTACAAGGTGCGGAAGGTACTCGAGGAGGAGCGGTTCCATTTCGAGCATGGCCGCGGCTGGCTGGCCCGGCTGGCGCAGACTCCAGCCGGACTGAGATCTCTCGATGGAGCCCTGACGCCGGCCTGGCGGTCATGCCTCCAGTGGTTCGGCGCTCCTGACGGTGGTCTGATCGCCCGCCTCTCTGAAGAGGGAATCTCCGACGCCGGCCCGGACGAGCTTCGCGCCCGCTGGCTGATTCGTGTCGGCCCCATCGTGATGGAAGCGGGCCTGGGCCTCGCCGAGTCCGAAGACGGCGGAGCATGGCGAAGCAGTGCCGATTTCGACTGGTCGAAATGGGACAGCGCCCGCCGCAGATCCGGGGACGGCGCCCTCAACTCTGAGACACTGGCCGCGGTTCGTGGCGATAAGAACCGCGCCATGTTGATGGACTGACGGATGACTGAATCCGCACGCCGCTCGCTGAGGTCGCCGCTTCACAGCGATGCAATGCCTGCTGCGGTCGAGTGTCCGTTCTGCCTGGGCCTGGAGACGGAGCAGTTCTCGGCCTTCGGGAGCGCGTTGTCGGTGAGCCAGTACTATTGCCGCACCTGCCGGACCGTGTTCGAGTGGATGAAACGGAAGTCGACAATCCGGTCCTCCGAGTGACCATAAGGAGATCATGATGAGACGCATCGGGATCACGACGTTCGCGATGGTGCTGGCGACTCTCCTGTGGACGGTTCCGGCACAGGCTCAGCTGTCTCTCGGCGTGTCAGCCGGAGCCACCTATTCGAGCATGGGCGGGAGTCTGATCACGTCCACGGACTCCGACTGGGGGGCCCTGATCGGGGGCTACGGCCGTTACGACCTGAAGTCCAACCTCGCCTTTCAGCTCGAGGGCAACTGGGTGACGAAGGGCGGTCGGGGCGCCGTCGATGAAGAACAGGTCGATTTCGACCTGGACTACGTGGAGTTCCCGCTTACCGCGCAACTTGCGGTGGGTTTGAGCCCGACCTGGGAATGGAACCTGTACGCGGGCATCGCTTTCGCGTTCAAGTCCAAGTGCGACGTGAGCAACAATTCGGGCGACAAGGCGGCCTGTGACGAGGCGGCCCCGAGCTGGACGTTCAACAGTACCGAGTGGAGCGTCCCATTCGGCACCAGCTTCTCGTACTTGTTCACCCGCTCAGCTCTTACGGCCGATTTTCGCTACTCGTACGGGCTGTCCGCCGCGATCGACAATCTCGACCTGAAGAACCAGTCCTGGCAGTTCATCCTGCGATGGGGTTTCGAGGTCTGACGACGCGTGGCTCGCGAAGAGCGACCGAAGGGTCCCGACGCGGCGGGCGACGGAGACGCGTCTGACGAGGTTGAGCCCGGCCTGCCGACCCGAATCTGGCGATCGGTCTTCCGCACGCCGCTGAGCCCCCGCACCGAGCGCGAGCGGAAACGGGTCGTCCTCAACCACCTGGTCCTGCACATGCGGCCGGTGCGCGTTCCAGAGCGCACGATTCCGTTCCGGCACACGTTCGGTCTCGGGGGCATGTCCGCCACGCTGGTAGGGCTCCTGATCCTGACCGGGGTGCTCCTGATGTTCGTGTACGAGCCCTCGCCCGAACGGGCCTACGGCTCGATCGAGGCACTTCGAAGGGACGTCCGGTTCGGCGGGCTCGTGCGAAACGTGCACCACTGGAGCGCCAACCTCCTGGTGTTCATCACGTTTCTCCACCTGCTCCGCACCTTCTTCACCGGTGCGTTTCATGGAGATCGCCAGTTCAACTGGGTGATCGGCGTCCTTCTCCTTCTCGTGGTCCTGGCGGCGAACTTCACCGGATACCTGCTTCCGTGGGACCAGCTGTCTTTCTGGGCCATCACGATCGTCACCGGGATGCTGGGCTATCTGCCGGTGATCGGGGAAAGCGTGGTTCGGCTGGCACGCGGAGGAGCAGAAATCGGTAGCGCCACGCTGATCAATTTCTACACGTTCCACACCACGGTCATCCCGGTCACCATCGTGGGATTGATGGCCTTTCATTTCTGGCGCGTCCGCAAGGCAGGCGGTGTCGTGATCCCGCGAGAGCCCTATGAAGACCCGGAGGAGCGGCCGGAGACCGTTCTCTTCGTACCGTCCCTCCTGATGCGGGAGTTCGTGACCGGCCTCGTGCTGGTCGCGATCGTGATGGTTCTCGCGGTGGTGTTGGATGCCGGGCTCGGAGATGCCGCCAACCCGGGAATGAGTCCCAATCCGGCGAAGTCCCCCTGGTACTTCCTGGGCCTGCAGGAGTTGCTGCTCCACTTCCATCCCACGTGGGCCGTCGTGATCCTGCCGGGACTCGCTCTTCTCGGGCTGCTGGCCATTCCCTATCTGCGGTACGATCCACCGATGGAAGGGGCATGGTTCGTGTCCGATACGGGCCGGGCACTGGCGGTTGCCGGGGCACTCGCCGCCGTCGTCCTCACCCCCCTGTGGGTGCTGGTAGACGAGTATGTGACGGACTGGTCCGGTTGGCTCGGCGGGTTGCCGCCAGGACTCTCCGAGGGCCTGGTGCCGGCGGTCGTGGCACTCGGGCTCACCTGGGCCGTGATCCACCTGGCCCGCCGACAGTACGGTGGAAATCGGCAGGAAACGCTGCAGGCGGCCTTCGCTTTCCTGGCTACTGCGCTCGTGATCCTCACGGTCGTCGGCGTGTGGTTCCGTGGCGAGGGCATGGCACTCGGCTGGCCGTGGACACCGTGAGGAGGCTGACGTGATGGTGGATCGGCGTGACGAGCGTCCGGCCCCGGCGGAAGAAACGGCTACCAGCCGACGCTCGTTCCTGTCGCGCCTGTGGCTGGGTCTCGGCGGACTGGCGCTCGCCGAATACGTGTGGCTGACGGTCGAGTTCCTTCGGCCCAGGTCAGGTCGCGCCGAGGAGGCTGGAGTACTCGTAGCCGGGCCCGTCGAGCAGTTCGATTTGGATTCCGTCACGGCGTTCCCGGCCGGCAGGTTCTACCTGACACGACTCGCCGATGGCGGTTTCCTGGCCGTGTCGCGGGAGTGCACGCATCTCGGGTGCACCGTGCCCTGGATGGCGGACGAGGGACGTTTCGTGTGTCCGTGCCACTCGTCCGCGTACGACATTCGGGGTGACGTGTTGAGCCCGCCAGCGCCGAGGGCCCTCGACATCCACCCCGTGCGCATCGAGAACGGAATCGTGAAGGTGGATACGGGACGTACCCTCAAGCGGCGGTACTTCGAGGCATCGCAGGTGGCGCGCGCATGAGCGGCGACCCGATGCGCCGCTGGAGGATCGCCGGCATCTCGGCCACCGCCGTGATCGTGCTCTCACTGCCCGTGTACGCGGTGAAGGAGGACCGGCAGCGAGCCGTGTGGGACGCCGCCGAGTTGGCACCGCCGTTCACGTTCGTGGGGCGCGACCGGTGCGCCGAGTGCCACGAGGAGGAGACCGAGGCGTGGCGCGGCTCCGACCATGACAACGCCATGGCTCCGGCGGACTCGGCCAACGTGCGCGGCGACTTCGGCGACGTGGCGTTCGAACACGGGGAAATCACCAGTCGTTTCACCACGCGCGACGGGCGCTACTTCGTGTACACCGAGGGGCCTGGCGGCGAGATGGCCGAATTCGAGATCGCCTACACGTTCGGCTGGGAGCCCCTGCAGCAGTACCTGATCGCGTTTCCCGGTGGCCGATATCAGGCCCTGAGCCTCGCGTGGGACACGCAGCGGGAGGAGTGGTTTCACCTCTATCCGAACCGGGACATCCCGGCGGACGACTGGCTTCACTGGACGCGCAGCGCCCAGACCTGGAACGGCATGTGCGCCGAGTGCCACTCCAC
>CAYWLF010000144.1:0-6466 GCA_964458875.1 uncultured Gemmatimonadota bacterium | reverse complement strand
CTGGGGGCACGATGTCGTCTTGCGTCCGATCTGGATCCCGGGTAACCTGCCGCGAAAGGCTGCCCGCCGCAGGATAGCGGCGCAGAAAATCGGTCCTGCAGTCTACTTCGACACGTCATGGTCGAGCAGGACGCGCGTCGCGCGAAACTAGTCGCAGGGCGCAGGGGAGTCAAAGCCGGGGAGACCGTCAGCCCGTCATGAGCTTGAGCGATACGGCCCGCACTCCGCTGCGATACCTCAACGACACCCTCAAGGGTTGGGCACTCCACACCCAGGAGTACTTTCGGCTCCTGGGCCGCTCGCTTCACGGAAGCGTCTCGAGACCATTCTATGGACGGGATCTCGTGATCCAGATGGACGCGATCGGAGTGGGGTCCATCGGCATCGTTCTTCTCACCGGCCTGTTTACGGGGATGGTGCTCGCGCTGCAGTCGGCCGTGGAGATGAAGCAGTTCGGCGCCACCATCTACATCGGCCGTCTCGTGGGTGCCAGCACAGTGCGTGAACTCGGTCCGGTGCTCACCGCACTGATGGTTTCTGGACGCGCCGGATCCGGGATGGCGGCCGAGATCGGGGCCATGAAGGTCACCGAGCAGGTGGATGCACTGTACACGATGAGCGTGGACCCGGTGCGGAAGCTGGTGGTTCCGCGGTTCGTGGCCGCCGTCGTCTGCCTCCCTCTTCTGACGGTGATCACCGACGTTGTGGCGATCCTGGGTGGCATGCTGATCGCCGTGGTCAAGCTGGACCTGACCATGGATCTGTACATGCGCTCGGTCTACCTCACCATGGCCGAGACCGGGTACATCTTCCGCTATATCCCCATCGATCTCTTTTCCGGCCTCCTGAAGCCCGTGTTCTTTGGGGCGATCATCGCGATCACCGGCTGCTACTTCGGTCTCAAGACGAGCGGAGGTACCGAGGGCGTCGGCAGAGCCGCGACGAGAGCCGTCGTCACGACCTCCATCTTCATCCTGGCCACGGACTACTTCCTGACCCAGGTGCTGATCGCGTTGTTGATGGAATGACACAGGACTCGCTGGATCTTTGGGACTCGCAGATGCGGAAGGAGCTCCGGGCGGAGGTCCGCAAGGCGCTCGCGGACCTGGGAGACGAGTCTTCCACTCCGATCGGTGTTGGACCGGTCGTCGAACTGGATGATCTCTTTCTCTCATTCGGCGATCACACGGTCCTCAAAGGCGTGAGCCTCGACCTGCACAGGGGTGAGACACTGTCTGTCCTCGGGGGGTCAGGTGCCGGCAAGTCTACGATCCTGAGGCTCATACTGGGCCTCTCTCTCCCCGACTCCGGTGAGGTGCGGGTAGAGGGTCAGGATATCGCGAACGTCCCGCTGACCCAGGTCCTCACCCTCAGACGCAACATGGGGATGGTCTTCCAGGAAGCGGCACTGTTCGACTCGCTCAGTGTGTACGACAACGTGGGCTTCTACCTGCACGAGCACACGAAGCTCTCGGAGGATGAGATCAGGCGCCGGGTGCGCGAGTCGCTGGACCTGGTCGACCTCGAGGCCGAGCAGGTAATGGACCTGCTGCCGGCAGAGCTCAGCGGAGGCATGAAGAAGCGGGTGGGAATCGCGAGGGCCATCGTGCACCGCCCGAGGTTGCTCCTGTACGATGAGCCGACGAGCGGGCTGGACCCCATCACGACGCGAACGATCAACGACCTCATATCAAAGCTGCAGAGCGAACTCGATGTCAGTTCCATCGTCGTCACACACGACATTCGGTCGGCCTTCCTTATCAGCAATCGTGTCGCTCTATTGTTCGAAGGCCGTCTTGTATTCGTTGGGGGCCCTGAGGAAATGGTGGCGTCGGAAGACGAGTATGTGCGTGAGTTCCTACGCTAGGCGTCGCGGGGCTGCCATGCCCGCGCGCGACGGGGAGTAGCCGTGAGAAGAGGTGCGGTAGTGACATGGGAGCAGGTCCGGGTCGGCCTGCTGATTCTCGTGGCCCTCGTGGTGCTGTCTGTCGCTGTCTTCCTGGTCGGCGATACTGGAAACGTGTTCGGCGAGAGGTACCGCCTGGTCACCCTCGTCCGGTCCGCTTCTGGGTTGGTGCCCGGAGCGGCCGTCCAGCTCGCCGGCCAGACCGTGGGCCAAGTCGATGACATACGGTTCATTCCTCCGGATCAGCGACCGGAGAGCCGCGAGTCCGTGGCCATCTGGCTCGCGATCAACGTCGATGTACAGGAGCAGATCCGCGAGGATTCGCGAGCCCAGGTGAGGACGCAGGGACTGCTGGGTGACCGGCTCATCGATATCCGACCGGGTGGCTCTGATTCGCGAATCCTGCAGCCCGGCGACACGGTCGCCTCCGCGGCCTCGCTCGACTACGACGCTCTCCTGGCCGAGGGGGCAGAGGCCGTCGGAGATCTTACCAGTGTCGCCAGAAACCTGTCGGAGTTGACCCGAGGACTTATCGAGGGGCGCGGTACCCTGGGGCAGCTGGTGGTCGATGAAGCACTCTACGATCGCCTGGTGGGACTGGCCGAGAGTCTTGACACTCTCGTGGCGTCCGCGGCCGCGCCCGAAGGCGCGCTGATGCGGATGCTCACCGACGATACCCTTTACGCGGCCGTCCGTTCGGCTGTCACCTCGTTCGACACCCTGACTCGATCCGTGGTGGAGGGAGAGGGTACGCTGGGCCAACTGGTACGCTCGGATAGCCTCTACAGCGAACTGACGGGTACGGTTTCGCGGGCGGACTCCCTGCTCGCCGGACTGCTGGCAGGTGAGGGATCCGCGGGACGTCTGTTCAGCGACGAAGAACTGTACGAGGAGCTGCTCAGGACCCTCGTCGAGCTGAACGCGATGCTGGAGGACGTACGCCGGGACCCGGCACGATTCGTCCCTGAGATATCGGTATTCTGACGCCCTGAGGCTGCGCTCAGTCCGAACCCTCGCCGAGGTCGTGCAGAGTCTCGAACGTCAGAACGCGGTATCGAATCCTGCCGTTCGGTAGCGGAACATCGACCTCGTCTCCCTCCGCCTTGCCCAGAAGGGCCTTGCCGATCGGAGAGGCCATGGAGATTTCGGCCTTCTCGAAATCCAGGTAGTCACCGAAGGCGAGCGTGTAGCGCTCGACGGTTTCGTCGTCGAGATCCAGTACCTCGACGCGCGAGCCAAAACCGATTCGGTCATTCGGCACCGCTTCCAGGTCTATATCGCTGATTTCCCCCAGCCTGCGCGAGATATGGTCCAGTCGCGCTCGCACGAACTGCTGCCGTTCCAGCGCGGCCGTGTATTCCGCGTTCTCGCTCAGGTCACCCTGGGCCACGGCCGTCTCGATCTCGTGTGGCAGCACAACGGTGAGTTCGTGAAGCAGAGCCTCGGATTCCCCGTTCAGGCGGTCCAGAAGTTCGTCCAGCACGTTGGTTATCTCCTTGCGTCCGTAAGCGGACCGATCGAGCAAGGGTCCGCGCGGGCCATGGCGGCGAGCCGGCCCAAAAAAGAAAAACTCCGCGACCCGGCATGGAGCCGGACCGCGGATTGGTGATGGAGGTGCCGGGAATCGCACCCGGGTCCACGAAGCCCTCACCGTCGGTCTCTACGTGCGTATTCGAGGATTAGCTCTTACCGGCGACGAGGCCCCTCGACCGCCTGCCGTCAGCCAGCCACTCGCGGCTTTCGCCATCTCGCCTACGCAGCCTGCGGCCTGCTGCGGAGACCAGCCCGAATTATCGGCGCTCCCCGAACCGCCTCGGGCGGGCTGCTCGGGGAACGGGCTACGTTAGTTACGCAGCCAAAGCCAAGTTGTCGTTGGCAGTTGTGTTTTTTCCCGGTGTTTCACGAGGTTCCGGGAAACCTCGGCACGCTACCTCAGGATCCGAAAACGTGTCGAATCTAGTTCACCCCCTCATTTTCAATCAGCAGCGCCTGAGCGCACACAAGGGCTGCCGGAGCAGCCCTCGCACATATGTGACACTAATTCGGCCTTTCGGTTCCGTCAATCCACCCGCCCCCGACAGGGCGGACTGCCTCCGGCCTTTGCAGCCTTTCGACAGACCGAATATACTCCATGTTCCTGAAGTTCCGTGAACTACCGGGTCGTGGGAGCCGCTTGGCACACGACCAGGAGAAGATAGATATGCAACTGCGTGACTTTTTCACCCTCGAGGCTATCAGTCTTGATCTCGCTGCGGAGACCAAGGACGAGGCTCTCAAGGAGTTGGTGGGGCTCCTCGGCCTGGACGAGAAGTCGAGGGGGATCCTTTTCAAGATGCTGAAGCGCAGGGAGAACCTGGGGTCCACGGGTATCGGAAGGCGTATAGCGATCCCCCACTGTCGCTCGCTCGTGGTCAACCGGCTGCGGGTAGCGTTCGGGAGAAAGCTGTCCGGCATCGACTTCGATGCGATCGACAAGAAGCCCGTCCAGCACATCTTCCTGATCGTGGCCCCTCCTCTCGAGGTGTCCAATCAGTATCTGCCGGTCCTCGGCCGCATCGCCCAGTTCGGCAAGGAGCCCGACGTGCCTGAGCGCCTCGCGCAGATCGAGAGTCCGGAAGAGTTCATCGCCTTGCTGGAGGAAAAGGGAGTCTGACCATGCATCCGCAGCTTGAGCTTCTTCTGGAGCTGCAGGATCTTCAGTCTCAGCGGCGAGCGCTGCAGGACGATGCGCTGAGAGAAGTGGAAGAGGCGGTCTTCGATCTGCATCCCGAGGAGGCTCTGGAACTCCTGGACTCAAAGATCACCGAGCTCGTCGGGCGACTGGAACCGGCGATCCAACGCAGGTATCTCGAGTTCAGCGGAAACCAGGGGCGTGCAGTGGCGCCGGTCTTGAGCGGGATCTGCTACGGATGCTACGTCGCGACACCGACAGCGTGGTCTTCCGAAGCCGGCCGCAACGACAGCATCGGCGTGTGCGCCCATTGCGGGAGGTTTCTGTACTACGTGGATTGAGGTTCCTCGCCGTTCCGCCCCGCGCGTCAGATCTCCTTCGAAACCCTGCCCTCGGGCGTCCTGCGGGTCACTCCGGCCCGGTCCATGTGTTCCAGAAGCGGGATCAAGTGCTTTCGCGTGAGCCCCAGCGCTTCGCGGAACTCACCCGGGGCGACGGCCCCGGAGCTCGCGACGCGGCGAACCGTATCTCGCGCGGTTTCCTCAGCGGCTCGTGTCACGAACATCTCGGGGGTCACTCTCACAACCTCCCCACGCTCGACAAGCAGCTTCAGAAGGTCGTTCAGTAGCTCCCGATCCGCTCCGATACCTGTAGCCAGGTCGCCCGGGGTCGGAGGGGCCAGGCCGGCCGAGACCAGGGCATCCTGCAGGGCTCGCAGGACCTCACGCTCGGTAGCGGTAAGACTTGCCTCGTGCCCGGCAATCCGTATCCCCGGCCCATCCACAATCACCCCTCCGGCCGAAGCCAGTGACCCCACAGCCTGGTCCACCAGCTCCGTCGAGAATCGGATGGAAAGACCCGCCCGTAACGACTCGAGGGATTCCGTCGAGGACCTTTGTCTCAGATCGTGCGCTGTCCGAAGATGACCGAGCACGGCCGACGCGGCGTCGTCGGCGACGACCCGACTATACCACGCCCCGCCGACGCGGATCACCGCTGAACTGCCGGTCAGGAAGTCTTCGGCCGCGACCGCCGGAACCCCGGCCACCAGGGGAATGTCCTCGGCATCCAGTCCCCTTCCCCCCGCCGCCGCTACCGCGGCTACGACCGCGATCTCAGGTCCACCGTCAAGGATCGACCCCCAGTTCTCGACGTGGCTCCTCCACCCACGGGGAGGATCAAGGGCGCATACCTGCCCGCCGCCCACAGTGGTCACCGGCGAATAGAACCTGAGGACGAACCGATCCCCAGCCCGCGCCACGACGGGCCGCTCGCAATCGAGAACACCCCACCCGCTCTCGCCTGCGGATACCGGGCCTCGATCCACTGTTCGTACGCGAGCCATCAACTCGCTCGTGCCGAGAAACAGGCGGACCCGCTGCCCGTGCTCGATTGCTCGCCTGGAAGCCAGCGGCACCTCGAAGCGGACACCGAGCCGGCTCAGGGAGCGCCACTGTCCCTTTCCGAGCACCACGCTCCCCCGCTCAACCCCGGAAGCATCGATACCGACCAGGGCCATGGCGCATCGCAGTCCCGGTCCGACCTCTTCGCGCTCCTCTCCATGTACCTGCAGTGACCTGACTCGGGCGCCGAGCTGGTTCGGCAGCAGGCGAACCTTCTCACCCACCTTCAGCGCTCCGCTCCAGGTCGTACCCGTCACTACCGTGCCGGCCCCTCTTATGCTGAACACCCGGTCCACTGGCATTCGGAAGAGATCGGATGCCTCACGCCGCCTGGCCGCCGCCGCGGCTACGGCAAGAGACTCCCGCAGTTCGTTCAGTCCCTGCCCCGTCTTCGCCGATACGTCCACGATCGGCCACTCGCCATGCCCCAGAAGGCTCGACAGCTCGTCCCGCGTCGCCTCCCGCACCATGGCGAGCCACTCCTCA
>CAYWLF010000143.1:0-6472 GCA_964458875.1 uncultured Gemmatimonadota bacterium | reverse complement strand
TCCCGATTGATGGCCACGAACTTCTCTCCCGGCCGGTAGTCAATCCCGGCCGCAGCATACCGGGCGTCGATAGCTCGCAGGGCGTCTTCGCAAGCCTCTTGTGGAGAGCGCCCTTCCCGCATGCGGGACACGATGTAGAAGGATGAACAGGCCTTGATCACGTCCTCACCGCGACCCGTCGCCCCGGCGGCTCCCACCTCGTTGTCCACATAGAGTCCCGCCCCGATGATCGGCGAGTCTCCTACCCGTCCCGGGACTTTCCACGACATTCCGCTGGTCGAGGTAATTCCCGCAATGTCACCTCGCGCGTCGACGGCCAGGACGTTCACTGTGCCGTGCGTGGACAGCTCGGGACCGCGCAGAAAGGCTTCGCGATCGCCGCCTGCTTCCGGGATTCCCCGCCCTTCCTCGTCCTCCCGATCCTGGAGATGGTCCGGCGGACCCCAGTCGTCCCTGTCCGAGTGCTCCTCGCGCCAGCGTAGCCAGGCCCGGCGGGACTTGGGAGTCGTCAGGTCCTCTTCGGGAAATCCGAACGAGAGCGCGAAATCCTTCGCCCCGTCGGACACCAGCATGACGTGGTCCGTGCGCTCCATGACGAGGCGCGCCACCGACGACGGGTGTTTGATGTTCTCGATCGCTCCCACGGCGCCCGCGTTGTACGTGCGGCCATCCATGATCGACGCGTCCAGTTGCACCACTCCGTCCTCGTTCGGAAGGCCTCCGTAACCGACGCTCATATCCTCCGGATCGAGCTCGATCACGTTGGTGGCCTTCTCGACGGCGTCGAGGGCGGATCCACCCGCGACGAGCGCCTCCCACACGTCCTCGAGTGCCGCCTGTCCGGTCGGGTTCGGATGACTCGTGACGATCATCGGTGTCGACCCGGTCCGGCCTGCGCCTCGGACGCCGAAGCTGCCAGTTTTCAGGCCCAACGAGCGGGCCAGCACCGCACCCGTCGTGATACCGAAGCTCTGCCCGAAGAAGCGGCGGCGCGAAATGGGGAGGATCATGAGAGTCTCCTGGCCGTGGAGCGGCTCAAGCTCGGGTTGATGTGTCGTTGATGGCGTCAGCTAAGGTAATGTGGAATCCGGCGCGACGCCCGGGCTCCCAGAGGGGCGCACGGATTCGATTGACCAATGTGGCTACATGTCGCTACATTGCAACCATGAAAGTCGTAGGAATACGCGAATTGAAGAATCGCCTGAGCGAGTACCTCCGGCTGGTGCGGAACGGGGAGAGAGTCCTGATCACCGATCGGGGCGTCATCGTCGCAGAGATCAGGCAGCCCGGAACACCGATCGAAGAGGACCCCTACCCTCTGCTCAGCGCCGCTGCACGTGAAGGAAAGGTCAGACTGGGAGCGCCCAATCGCCCGGATCTCTACCCCGAGCTGGGTAAGATCCTGCCCGACGGAACGGCGCTTCGGTGGCTGGACGAGTCACGGGGTGACCGGTGATACTCTATGCCGAGTCCAGCGCTGTCTTGACGTGGCTGCTGTCTCAGGAGCGAGAGTCGGAGATCGAGGAGGTACTGGCGGAAGCCGAGCTCATCATCTCGTCGGATCTCACGATGCTTGAGTGCGAACGTGTCCTGGTTCGCGGAAATGCGATCGGCGAGATAGCGGAATCTGAGCTCACGAGGCGGCAGGTTATGCTCCGCACGGCTGGACAGCACTGGATGCTGCTTGGCTTTGATCCTCCCGTAATCGAGCGCGCGCAGCGGCCCTTTCCCAACGAACCGATTCGGACTCTCGACGCATTGCATCTGGCATTCGCGCTGGAAGCCAAGCGGATGGTTGCCGAAGTCCGAATCCTCAGCCTGGATCGACGCGTCCGGAAGGGCGCGCGTGAGATGGGAGTGGAGGTCCACCCGGAGCAGTGAAGGAGCCCGATCAGTCGGCCTGACCCCTCGCCATATGGCAAGCCACAACATGTTCCGGCGTCACGGGTTCGAGGCGCGGCATCTCAGAGCGACATTCGTCCTGGGCGATCGGGCACCGGCCGGCCATCGGACAGCCACCGTGTCCCCGCCCGCTGGAATCGTCCCTGAGCCGCAAACGCTCCCTCGGAAGAGTCGGATCCACGCTCGGCACGGCCGAGAGAAGCGCCTGCGAGTATGGGTGCAGAGGATGCGAGATGAGGCGGTCCGTACGGGCCGACTCCACGATACGCCCGGCGTACATGACCGCGATCCGGTCCGAGACTCGCTCGACTACGGCAAGATCGTGCGAGATGAACAGCATGGCCAAACGCCCTTCCCGCTTCAGTTCCAGGAGCAGGTTGAGGATCTGGGCCTGTACCGAGACATCGAGAGCCGACACCGGCTCATCCGCCACCAGCACATCCGGATCGGTCGCCAGCGCGCGGGCGATGGCGATACGCTGGCGCTGCCCCCCGCTCAACTGGTGCGGATATCGGCTCATCAGGCGGGGCTCGATACCCACACGTTCGAGCAGATCGACGACCTTTTCGCTCATCGCACCGCGCGACATCTCTCCGCGGGCGCGCAGGGGCTCTGCCACGATCTGGCCGGTCTGCATGCGCGGATTCAGCGAGGAATAGGGGTTCTGGAACACGACCCCGAGGCGGCGTCGGCGTCGACGGAGTTTTCGTCCGCGCACGGAGAGGAAGTCGAGGCCATCGAGAGTCACTTCTCCGCCGGAAGGCCGGACGAGGCGGAGAATGCAGCGCCCGAGCGTCGTCTTGCCGCTCCCCGATTCGCCGACGATCCCGAGCACTTCTCCGGGGTGGAGATCCAGATCCACTCCGGCCACGGCCTCCAGGTCTCCGGCCCGGCTGCCCCACCCACGTCCGATCGAAAAGGACTTCCGCAGCCCGCGCACCGAGAGAATCGGAGAGTTGCTCACCCGACTCTCCCCCCGCGCCTGACGCGGTAGCAGGCGCAGAGACGATCGCCCACGTCCTCGAGCATCGGCACCGCAGCCTGGCAGTCCTCAGCGGCCTCGCCGCAACGGGGATGAAACGAGCAACCGGCAGGAAGGTCCACGAGATCCGGAACGGTCCCCGGAATGCTCCCGAGCGGCCTGCCTGCCCCCCCTCCCAGGTGGGGGATCGCGCCGATCAACCCCTTTGTATAGGGGTGACGCGGCTCGCGGGAGATCGCGGTCCAGTGCCCGATCTCGACGATGCGCCCGGCGTACATCACCATCATTCGGTCCGCTACGTCCGTGACCATGGCGAGGTCGTGCGAGATGAGGAGGATCGACATCCCGAACTCGCCCTGCACGTACTTCAGGAGATCGCAGATCTCAGCCTGCACCGTGGAATCGAGGGCTGTTGTCGGCTCATCCGCGATCAGGAGCCTGGGGCGCCCGGCCACCGCGACGGCGATCTGGGCTCTCTGACGCATCCCGCCGGAAAGCTCGAACGGGTATGCACGGGCCCGCTTCTCCGGCTCCTGGATTCCGAGGTCTCCGAGCAGGTGCACCGTCTCGTGCCACGCTTCGGCCTTTCCCAGTCCACGGTGCAATCGGACGACGTCGGAGACCTGGTCACCGACCCGGTACACGGGGTTCAGGCTCACCGACGGATCCTGGAACACCATCCCGATCCCGCCGCCTCGAATCGTACGCTTGGCGGATCCGCTCAGGGACCTCAGGTCGAGGCCTTCGAACGCGACCTCTCCGGAAACCACGTGGCCTGGTGAGGGGACGAGATCCAGGATGGAAAGCGCCACCATGCTCTTGCCGCTCCCGGATTCCCCGACCAGACCCAATGTTTCGCCAGCGGCGATGGCGAACGAAACCCCGTTCACGGGCCACAATTCGCCCTCGTCCACCTCGAAACGCGTGCGCAGGTCGGTGACCGAGAGGATCATCAGACGAACTTTTGATCCAACGCCTTCGGGTCCAGCGCGTCGCGGAGACCGTCCGCCACGAGGCTGAAGGCGATCAGGGTGAGCGTGAGCAGGGCCCCGGGGAAGAACGATATCCACCAGGCGTTCGCCAGGGTGTCCTTCCCCGCCGCGACCATGTTTCCCCAGGACGGAGTCGGAGGGCTGATCCCGAGTCCGAGGAACGACAGACCGGCTTCGGCCCCGATCATCCCCGCCACCGCCAGGGCCCCGGTCACGAGCACGGGCGAGAGGGCCCCCGGGATCAGATGACGGAGTATGATCCGATACGCGGGCAAGCCCATGGCTCGGGCCGCCTGCACGTAGTCACGCTCTCGCAGGGACAGGATTTCGCCACGGATGAACCGCGCCGTGACCGGCCATGCCGTGAGGGCCAGAATCAGGATCAACACGGGAACGGTGGCCTCGAACACGCCGACCAGCAGGAGCATCAGATAGAAGGCCGGAAACGCGATCCACACGTCGACGATCCGCATCATCACACCATCGACGATTCCGCCGAAGTAGCCGGAGACAGCCCCGTACAGGCTGCCGATGGAGGTCGCGAGCAACATCGCCAGGATTCCGACGGACAGGGAGACGCGCGCCCCGTACAGCGCCCGGCTGAACAGGTCCCGGCCGAACTCATCTGTGCCGAACGGGTGCGCCCACGACGGTGACTGGAACCGGGTGGCCATCACGTCGCCGATCGCGATCGGATCGTAGGGGGCCAGCAGCGGCGCCAGCAGCGCAGCCAGCACCAGGATCGCGATTACGTAGAGGGACCACAGGGCGAGTCGGTTCGCGCGGAATCGGCGCACGGAGACCTCCCACGGGCTCCGCGCCCCGATCCTCTTGGCCCCGGTCTCGGAGATCATGCTCCGGCCGTCTTCAGCGCCTGGAACCATCGTACGACACCCTCGGATCGACAACGGCATAGCCCACGTCTGCCAGCAGGCTACCGAGTACCGTGAGTACGGCTGCGACCATCGTGGTCGCGAGGATCACCGGGTAGTCCCGCCCGACCACGGCGTCCACCGTGAGCCGTCCCATGCCGGGCCAGGCGAAGATCGTCTCGACGATCGTGGCTCCGCCGAGCATGAGCGGCAGACTCATACCGTAGATCGTGATGATCGGAATCATGGCGTTCTTCATGGCATGGCGCCGGACGATCGTCCAGCCCCGGAAACCACGGGCCCGGGCAGCCGTGATGTACTCTTCGCCAAGGACGTCCAGCAGTCGGCCGCGCATGTACCGGGCGGTGGCGGCCGCTCCCGCCACTCCGAGCACGGTCACAGGCAGGACCAGATGCCACAGCCGGTCGAGTACCTTTCCGACCGCGCTCATATCGGCGTAGTCGAGCGACGTGGCTTGTGACGTAGGAAACCAGCCCAACTGCACCGAGAACACGAGAATGAGCATCAGGGCCAGCCAGAACCCCGGCATGGCATAGAGGACGAGTGACCCCAGCGTGACAGACCGATCCAGTCCCGTGCCACGTTTGACGGCCGACACCACCCCGAGGGAAATCCCGAGAAGCGCGTCCACCAGGAGGGCAGCCAGGATCAGGAGCAAGGTGTACGGTACGGTCTCTGCGAGCACGTCCCGAACGGGCCGGTGCAGGAGAAACGACTCGCCGAAGTCCCCGCGGGCCGAATCAGCGAGCCAGTTTACGTACTGAACGTGGAGAGGCCGGTCGAGTCCCCGGTCCCGGCGCACACGTTCGATCACTTCGGGATCCACCTGGCGCTGCGGCTGCAGATACAGGTCCACCGGATCGCCCGGAGCCAGGTGCGCGATGAAGAAGGTGGCCGTCACGATCCCGAGGATCAGCGGTACGGACAGCAGTAGACGCTTGACGATGTAGGCTAGCATGCGGTCCCTGGATAGCGTGGACCCGAGTAAGCTAGGCAGCGGTTCTACGAGGGCAAGGCGCGCGTGCCCAGATACTCGAGTCTGAACTGAGAATTCCTGGCCGCTTCGTCGGGCGATCCCAGCCCGTGAGTCGTCCCCGCCACCATCCAGATCACGTCGTCGGCCAGGTCGAACAGATCCTCGACTTCGTGACCCGTGACCAGGATCGCGGTCCCGGTGGCCGCGCGGGCGCGGAGTACCTCGGCCACCCGACTCCGATCCGCCGGAGCTATCCCGAGAAACGGCTCGTCGGCGATCAAGCAGGCCGATGCCGCGGCTATGGCTAGCCAGATCTCGGCTCGCCGTCGCTCGCCGCCTGACATCTTGCCCGGCCTCGAGTCGAGAAGGGCTTCTACTTCCAGGGGAGCCGCTGGCGTGGCGTCGAAGGAAGACCCTTTCGCCTGCGTGAACGCCTTCATGTGGTCTCGAAGTGTGAGCCGTGGAGAGAGCAGCCGTCGATCGGGCAGAAAACTGAGGCCCGCACGGGACAGAGTCGGGAGTCCACCGGAAACTGGCCTCCCATCGAGCAGCACTACGCCAAAATCAGCCCGGGTAAGCCCCAGGGCGCACCGAAGGAGGGTGGTCTTGCCGCACCCGTTGCGACCCATTAGTAGGGTAATGCGGCCCGGCGAGGCCCACGCAGAAGCACTCTTGAGAATCGTCCGCAGACCGAACGTCTTTCCGAATGAATCGAGACGAATGCGAG
>CAYWLF010000142.1:2174-6504 GCA_964458875.1 uncultured Gemmatimonadota bacterium | reverse complement strand
GGCTGAGGCGGAGCTTCAGAGCTTCCGCGAGGGAGAGCAAATCGTGGCCCTCGGAGTGGAAGCTGAGGAGCAGGTGAAGCGTCTGGCCGATCTCCAGACCGAGCGCACGCAGCTCGACGCGGAGCGGTCCTCGCTGGCCAACATGCTGTCGCAGATTGACCAGGAAGTCGGACGGCCCAATTACCGGCGGCTGGCTGCTTTCCCGACGTTCCTGCAGAACGATGCGATCGCCGATATCCTTCATGAACTGATCGCCGCGGACCGGGCTAAGACCGAGCTCATGGTGCGGGTCACCCGGAACCACCCTGACATGATCGCGGTGGACAGCCGCATCACACAGCTGGAAGATCAGCTGGGGGCGATCGGCCGCAACTACCTGGGTTCGGTGGACGATCAGATCGCGTCACTCGATGCAGTGCTGGCGCGCTTCGGCTCAGAGCTGCAGCGAATTCCCGAGCGCGAGATCCAGTTCGCTCGCCTGGAACGCCAGACCGTGATGCTAGCGGAGCTCTACACGATGCTTCAGACCCGCCTCAAGGAAGCCGAGGTCGCGGAGGCCGTAGAAGACCCGTCCGTGCGGGTGGTCGAGACGGCCATCCTGCCGATCGAGCCGATGAGCCCTCGGCCGGTTCGCAACATGGCGCTGGCCGCGATCCTCGGCTTGATGTTGGGCATCGGTCTGGCCTTCATCCGCGAGTATATGGACACCCGCCTTCACTCGTCGGACCAGATCGAGCACCTGTATGGACTGCCGACGATTGCCCGAGTACCCGAGATGTCACTGGGGAACGGAGCCGGCGGACGTCGCAACGCATTGGTTACCCTGACCAAGGCACACTCAGTCGGCGCGGAATCGTTCCGAAACCTCCGGACGAACGTGCGTTTCGTGCGCGCCGGGCAGGGGGCGACCGAGATGGTGGTGACGAGTCCCGCACCGCAGGAGGGGAAATCGCTGACAGCGGCAAACCTGGCGATCGCATTGGCACAGCAGGGCATGAAGACCTTGCTCGTGGACGCGGACATGAGGCGTTCGGTCCAACACAAGCAATTCGACATGGAGTCGTCGCCTGGGCTGTCCGACCTCCTGGTGTCCGAGGAAGGACTGGATGGCGTCATTCGGAAGTCGGAGGTCGAGAACCTCGATGTTCTCCCAGCCGGGGTTCATCCACCGAACCCGGCGGAGTTGGTGGGTGGGCCGAGAATGGAACGCCTTCTGGAGGTCCTTCGACAGCGCTACGACTCGATAGTCATCGACTCGCCCCCAATGCTAGCGGTCACCGATGCGTCAGTCCTCGGCAAGAAGACGGACGGGGTGATTCTCGTGGTCCGGGCCGAAAGGACCGAAAAGGACGCGATCAACCTGGCGATCCAGCAACTCCAGCACGTGGGCGCGCGCATCCTTGGCGTCGTGGTCAACGATGCCAAGCCGGATGGTCCGTACTACTCGTACTACCGCAAGTACTACGGAGAGGAGAAGCGCTCGGGCCTGAAGCGGCTCGTGCGCGGGGCCTGACCGGAGACGGCCCGGCAAGATTCTACCGGCCACGCCCGGCGCCCGGCCGGGACCGGGCGCTCGCGCGTTTAGCCGGGATCGTCAGTGTCCCCGCCCCGGCGCGATCCTCAGATCCGCCACGACCCCCGCATGATCGGACGGCCACAGGCCACTTGCGGTCCTGTCGGCCTGCTCCTCACCTACGAGATCCGCCTGTGACGAGCCACGGAACTCGCCGGTACTCGCCGTGAAGTCGTCGCGGTACAGGATGAAGTCGATCCGGTGCCAGAGCTCGGACTCGGAGTTCTGGAGATCCGCACTCTGGTTCGAGGTGAAGCCTGGTCCCCGAGGCTGCCCGACATTCCACGCATCCACAAAACCGTCGTCGATGAGATCAGGGTAGGTCGGGGTCGTGCAGCCCGAGGCATCCGAATTCAGATCACCTGTGAGCACGGTCGGGTAGGGCGAATCGTCCAGGACATCCAGCAAGTCGCCCGCCTGCTCCGTGTGGACAAACAGAAGTCCCGGGTCTTCGGTCTCACACGGACCGGTGTCCGCGGGTTCCAGGTGCGTCGTGAACACCCGATACGGTAATGCCTTGTGCTCGATGTCCACGTACGCCCACCCGCTGTACTTGGGATCCAGGCCGAACGGCAGCGGCAGTGGTTGAGCGAAGTTCCCGTGCCCGCTGCCCGTCATCTGGACGCCATCCCGCACCAGCAACACGTCATACTCGGTATAGGACAGGAGATCCTGCCCCGCGCAGTCCGTCGCGTAGGAGATCGGGAGAGCAATCTGGAAGTTCGTGGACCTGGCGTTGACGGGCGCCGAGTATTCGAGTCCTCGCGACTGAAGCTCGTCCATCAGGACATCCAGGAAGACCAGGTCGGGGTGACCGGGAATGGTCTCAAACACGAAGTCGAACGTCGACACCTCGTTCAGCCCAATGACATGCGGCGCATGGATTTCGATCTGGTCCGCGATAGCGACGGCGCGGGCCCCGAAGTCCGTGGCCAGCACGTCGCCGTACACGGCCGCGACGCCACAGGCGATCTGTGACGGGTCCGAGATCGTCAGCAACTGCGTGAGGTCAGCTCCGACGTAGATGTTCCAACTCATGACGCTGAGTAAGGACGGTCCGGCGCGGACCGCGTCAAGCTGAATTTCGGCGTTCTCGGTCGCTAGGTCCGTCGGACCCAGCGGGTCGCTGTCCTGGCAGGCGCCAAGCGTGATGACTGCCGCAAGGGGCAGCGCGAGCAGTGGCCATTTCATTGCACACCTCCGGCGGTGACGAGAATGGACGGCGGGTCACGGCAGGAGGGGTTCTGCAGGCTCGCCAAGCGAATCTGGGGCCTGCACGCAATCTACGTCTTTTTCCCAATGTCGCACGGTGGCCCGTCCCTCTAGTGTGACTCCGGCATCGGTCTATCGAATGAATCGACGACCGTCCTTACCCTGTCCCGGCGAGGTCAAGCAGCGGTCAAGCGAGCGACGGTTGTCGGTTCCTTGTACGCCTTGAGTGCGCCCCGTAGCTTGCCGTTCAGCGGCCCCACGAGAGTCGGATGGGACGGCCGCCAGCCAGCGTCTCAGCGACCAATTATCCGTCAGAGGCATAGACCATGAAGACCGCCCTCGTCACGGGAATCACAGGGCAGGACGGCTCATACCTGGCCGAGTTTCTACTCGACAAGGGGTACGACGTGCACGGCACGGTGCGCCGGTCGAGCGTGGAGAAGTTCGAGCGCATCGCTCACATCCGGGACCGGGTCACGCTGCACCAAATGGATCTCCTGGACCAGCTGTCCATCATCACGGTGCTGGAGGAAGTCGAGCCGTGGGAGGTGTACAACCTCGCCGCGCAGTCGTTCGTCCCTACGTCCTGGAACCAGCCGCTTCTCACGGGCGAATTCACGGCTCTCGGCGTGACGCGCATGCTGGAGGGGGTTCGCACGGTCAATCCCGACATCAAGTTCTACCAGGCCTCGTCCTCGGAGATGTTCGGGATGGTTCGGCACAGTCCGCAGACCGAGGAGACGCCGTTCTATCCGAGAAGTCCATATGGAGTGGCGAAGGTATATGGCCACTTCATCACGGTGAACTACCGTGAGAGCTATGACCTCTTCGCCGCCAGCGGCATCCTGTTCAATCATGAGAGCCCGCGGCGGGGCTTCGAGTTCGTGACTCGCAAAGTCACCGACGCGGTCGCGCGCATCAAGCTGGGTCAGCAGCAAATCCTCCACCTCGGCAACCTCGACGCCAAGCGTGACTGGGGATACGCCGGCGACTACGTAGACGCAATGTGGCGAATGCTCCAGCATGACGAGCCGCAGGACTTCGTGATCGGGACGGGCGCCATGCATTCGGTGCGGGACCTGGTGCAGATGGCTTTTTCGCACGTCGGTCTCGACTGGGAGGAGTACGTGTTCGAGGACCCGACTCTCTTTCGGCCGGCTGAGGTGGAGCACCTGTGCGCCGACGCCTCCAAGGCGAAGCGTGTGCTGGACTGGGAGCCGGTGGTGGCTTTCGAGGAACTGGTCAGGATGATGGTCGACTCGGATCTCGCCCTCCTGTCCGACAAGGACTGAAGCCTCCGTGTCCGGCAGAACCTACGTCCGCAGTGTGGCAAGCATATTGGCCGGTCTGTGGGTGACGGTCGGGGCCGCCGTTCCCATCGGGTACGTCATTCTCAAGCTGCTCCAGTCCGCCGCCGACGGCGAGTTGGGGCCCGAACTGCTCGAACGCCCATGGGTGGTGCTGTCTCTCCTCATGGGTTACGCCGTCGCCGCGGCGATCGGTGGGTGGGCCGCCGGTTGGGTCACGATCGAGAAGCGCCGCCGA
>CAYWLF010000142.1:0-2074 GCA_964458875.1 uncultured Gemmatimonadota bacterium | reverse complement strand
TGGGACTTCTCGAGCCGTCGGCGGGTGAGGCGAGCGTGCTCGGCCACGACGTCCGGAGTGGCTCGCAGGCGATTCGCGAGCAGGCGGGGGTGCTGCTCGAATCGGACGGGTTGTACACGCGGCTGACGGCCATGCAGAATCTCGACTACTTCGGCCGGATCGCGCGCCTGCCGACGGCTGACCGCGAGGGGCGAATCCGGGACCTTCTGACTGCCATGGACCTGTGGGACCGGCGAGACGGGCGGGTCGCGGACTTCTCGAAGGGAATGCGGCAGAAACTGGCCCTGGTTCGAGCGTTTCTGAGCCGTCCCAGCCTCCTGTTCCTGGATGAGCCGACGTCCGGTCTCGACACGCCGAGCGCGGTGGCTCTTCGGCGTCAGCTGGTGGCGCTGGCACGTGACGAGGGGGTGACCGTGTTCCTCACCACCCATAACCTGCTCGAGGCGGAGAAGGTGTGTGACCGGGTGGCCGTGATCCGTCGCGGGTCGCTCCTGGCCGAAGGCAGTCCGCGCGAGATTCACGGCGGCCGCGCGCGGAGAGTTGCGATTGGCGGTTTCGGGTTTACGGCCGATCTGGCGGAGCGCCTCGCCGCGCTACCCTCGGTCGAATCCGCTACGCTCGAGCCGGGGGTAGGCGCTGGCGTGGTGGGCGGAGACCGTACCCGAATTCTGGTCGACCTGGAGGCGGGGGCTGACGCTTCGGCGGCAGTGCGGTTTCTAGTCGAGTCCAGTGCTGAAGTCGCTTCGGTGGAGACCGCTCGGGAGAGCCTGGAGGACATCTTCCTGAAGCTGGTGGAGGAAGAAGAGGCCGCGGCCGGAATAGAGACGGAGACGGTCTCATGAAGGACATCCTGACCGTCGCCCGCAAGGAAATGCGCGAGATTGTAGGAGGCGGGTCCGGCCGAAAGGGCCTGTTCCGGGAGCTGTTCTTCGTATTCCTGTTCGGCGTGTTCTTTCCGCTTTCGCAGGCAGAGGCGTGGCGGAGCGGGGCCGTTCCGACCGTATTCGTGTTCATGATCCCCCTGTTCCTCGCCGGTCCCTATATCGCGGACACCTTCGCGGGAGAGAGGGAGCGGAAGACCCTGGAGACGTTGCTGGCGACCCGGCTGCCGGATTCCTCGATCTACCTGGGGAAGATCCTCGCGGTTTGCACCTACGCGTGGACCGTTACTCAACTCATCGTGCTGGCTTCGCTCGTCGCCCTCAACCTCGCCGGGGATGGCGCCGGTACGAACATGGCCGCCGGCCGGTGGTTCGTGTATCCGGCTTCCGTATGGGCGGGCGCGCTGGCCGGCTCATACGCCTCGGCCCTGCTGATTTCCGGCATCGGCACCTTCATTTCCCTTCGCTCGGAGACCGTGCGGGCCGCACATCAGGCCATGATGTTGCCCCTGTTCGTCATCATATTTGGGGGGTCGTTCGGTCTTGGAGCCCTGTGGCGGGCTCTGCCAGTCGACACGCAGGTGTCGATGGCGCAATGGGCCTCCGGGATCAGTGCCCTGGAGGGGATCCTGGGCATCGTGACGATACTGCTGGTGGTGGACGTATTCCTGCTACGGCTCGGAGTGCGGCGCTTCCGCCGCTCGAAGTTGATCTCGGGCTGACGAGTTGTCGGAGATCTTGCGAGCTTCCTCTCTCCGTTCGCACAACTCCTGCGTGAGCAGATAGGAGAGCGCTGCCGACAGGGCCAGGCTGGGAGCGAGGATGCCGGATGGGTCGATGAGAAGCCAGACGATGAGAATGGCGCTGCCGACGAACCACGCGCCGACCGACAGGGCCCCGCCTGCGGCCGGATCATGCCGGCCGAAATAGGATTGCAGGTAGGCTACTGCCGCCCCAATGAAACCGCCGCCGATGAGTACGAGCACTATGACACTCATACACTTCCTTCCCCAAGCCGTATCCCTGAGCCCCGGCCCGCGCACCAGAATACGCAAACCACGCAGCATTCCACAACCCGAGATCCACCGGTCCGCTTCGTGCGGGGAGCGCCTTGCGGTATCCGTGCGTCTGTCCACAGCTTCGCATCGCTCCAGCGGGCATGGGCGATGTGAAACGCATTAGGAAATGAGAGA
>CAYWLF010000141.1:0-6516 GCA_964458875.1 uncultured Gemmatimonadota bacterium | reverse complement strand
TGATCCGGGCCTTGATGGCCGCCTTGTCCACCCCGACGACCTCGTGGTGCGCGTGGTCCTCGATGCCGAGAACGTGACACAGCGCCGGCACCAGGTCTTCCTTGTGCATCGTCGAGTAGCCGTGCAGCTCGTCGTGATCTCCGAGTTCCTCGGCTATCTCGCGCAGCTTCTTCACGGGAGTCTTGTGGAATTCTTCCCACGTGTGATCCATTCGCGTCCTCCTAGAAGGGGGTTCGGCGAGTGCGCGCGGCGGGGAGCCGCTACGATGCAATATACCGTTGCGGGCCCCCTGTCGCAGCCGGTGGGGGGCGGAGGTAGTTTTGCTCACATGGAAGAGATCGCGCGACAGGCCGGATCCGAGCTGCGCGTAGTCGTCGTGGGTGGCGGCGTCGTGGGAGTGTGCTGCGCGTACTCCCTGGCCCTCCGCGGAGCAGCGGTCACCGTGCTGGAGAAAGACGAGGTCGGCCGGGCCGCTTCGTACGGCAACGCCGGTCTCATCTCGCCCGGACACCCTCCGATCAACCGACCGGGCCGCGTAGGCCAGGCACTGCGTTCCATGGGCGACCGGCTGAGTCCTCTCTACATGGAGCCGCGCTGGGACCCGGCCCTGGCTCGCTGGCTGTGGGCCTTTCGCAGGTTCTGCACCGAGGACCACGTCGAGCACGCGATGGCCGGGCTCGCTCCGCTGGGGCTGCGCACGATTGACCTGTTCGACGAGCTCGTCGAGGGCGAGGGCCTGGATTGTGAGTACCGCCGATCGGGCTACCTCGAGGTGTTCGACACCGAGCCTGGCCTGGCGTCGGGACACGAAGAGGTCGAGGTCGTGAAGCGGCACGGGTTCGCGCCCGAATACCTCGATGGCCCGGCGCTGCGCGACCGAGAACCGCTATTCGGCCCGGGTCTCAAGGGCGGCTGGTACCACGAGGAGGGAACGGTCGTGGAGCCGTACCGGTTCGTGCTGCAGATGGCGGACCGGGCCGTGGCCCACGGTGCGACGATTCGACCTGGAATCGAGGTCACCGGAATACGCTCCGAGCACGGCAGCGTGACCGGAGTGCTCGCTGCCACGGGGGAGGACATCGATGCCGACGCTGTCGTGATGGCCACCGGCGCCTATAGCCCGGGACTCATGGCCTCGCTCGGGTGCCCATTGCCGATACAGCCGGCCAAGGGGTATCACGCCGACCGCAGCATGGGGGACCCGGACACGCCGAAGCTGAGCGTTCCCTGTCTGCTCGGGGAACGGGCGGTGTTCTGCTCGCCCATGGAGGACCATGTCAGGTTCGCGGGAACCCTGGAATTCTCAGGACTGAATCTCAACCTGCGTCGGGACAGGCTGGAGCAGCTGGATGCGGCGGCTCGCAGGTATTTTACGACCACCGATCTGTCGGCGCCCGTCTCTGAATGGTGTGGGCTCAGGCCGTGCACGCCGGACGGGCTGCCTGTGATCGGTAGAGTGCCCGGCTACGAAGGGGCATACGTGGCGACCGGTCACGCCATGCTGGGCCTGACCCTCGGTCCGGTCACGGGAAGTCTGGTGGCCGATCTCGTAATGCGAGGGACGCCAACCCTGGAAATCGACGCGTTCCGTCCCGAACGGTTCGCGGGCGGCTAGGCGTTGTACGCCGCGGCGAGCGCCACGGCGAATTCCTCCAGTGTGGTGGGCGTCGTGTTGGCTGCGGACCGGGCTTCCAGCGGGACGACCCGACCTTCGCCGAACCCGCGATACATCTCCATGAACGTGGCCACCGTCGCGGGATGCACTCCCATCTGCTCGAAACCCGCCGCTGCCGCTTCCTCCGGCACCGTGACATACGGAAGATCCGGCTGGCCGATCGCCGCCCCGATGATCGCGGCAACCTCGTTCAGGGTGTAGTCCCGGGGTCCGAGGAGTTCCTTGATATGGTGTCCGTCGAAATCCAGCGCCGCCAGGCGGCGGGCCGCTTCGGCTCCGATGTCGCGGGTGGCGATCATCGCGAGTGGAAGGTCCCCGGGAATCGGCATTCCGAGCACACCCATCCCCCGAATGGCGTCGAGCATCATGTACATGTTCTCCATGAACCAGCCTGGACGGAGGTGCAGGACATTGGTCTCCGGGAGATCGTTGAACCGGTCCTCCTGCTCCCGTAGCCCCGCAATCGGTCCGGTACCCGAGTGATGCTGCGCCCCGACACTCGAGAGGTTGACCACGTACGGCACGCCCGAGTCTCGAATCCCGGCCAGCAGGGCCTTCCCTACCTCCGTCTGCCAGGCCCGCAGATCGATGTCGTAGCGTGGTGGGATCAGGTGATAAACCCCGCCTACTCCGTCGCACGCCCGGGCGACGAATTCTGCGTCCGATACGTCTCCCACCGCCGCCTCAGCACCCTGCTGCACGAACGGGGCGAGGCCCTCCTCGCTTCGGCCAATCACACGAACCGGAAGGCCGGCGGACAGGAGATCTTCCGCAACTACTCGACCCGTGTTTCCAGTCGCTCCGATGACGACGTACATGTAGGGCTCCTTCGGATGATTCGGATGGGGACGCAGCCCTTAAGGTGCTGTCCCCGGAAGCCCGAGACAAGGAACCTCGGGTCCGGCAGGGGTCAAGCAGAGCCAACCGGGTCAGGTGGCGGAGACCGCCTCGAGGATTCTCCGGCGCTGCCCGGGAGTCAACATGTCACGCGCCACGACACCGCCGACGATCCGGGCGACGAAGGCGTATCCGCGCTGCTCCGCGACGAGCCAACGGTTCCATTCGAGCTCATCCAGGGCCTGGTGCAGGTCGTCCGCCTCGAGGCCGGTCGCCCGTGACAGGAGTTCGGTCTCACACCGCTCGTCCAGGACCGAGGCAGCAGCCAGCACGGCCTGGGCGGGACGGCTGAGCCGCCGGAAGCCGATACGGATCGCCGCGACGACGGAGTCCGGGAGGTCACCAGGATACGTCTGCTCCATCGTCTGGAAGGGTTGGGGCCAGACGCCACCCACGTCGTCCAGTTCGAGCCCGAGCCGAACGGCCGCGAGCAGTTCGATCGCCAGGAGGGGCAGCCCCGCGGAATCCACCTCGATGCGGCGCGTGATCCGGTCCGCCGCTTCATCGTCGAGATCCGGAAGGACGTGGCGCGCCAGGTCTCGTAGACCGTCCCGATCGAGCGGTCCCAGCGTGAGGGCGACCCCGCGGACGTCACGCCCGATCTGAGCCCGGAGATCGTCGAGTTCGTCTCGCGGCGGATACGATCCGGCGGTGAGCAGGAGGACGCACGGGACGTCGGACGCGTCTCTGACCAGGGTCTGCAAGCCCCCGGCGGACTCCGGATCCAGGTGTCCGGCGCCGTCGATCCACAGGAGCACGGGCTGCCTGGAGCCCACGGCCCTGACGAGGCCGGTCAGGGCAGGACCTGGCTCGGCAGGCTCGGACAGGCTCGCCAGATGCGCCAGTTTTTAGTGTTGCCTGGCCGTGCCGGCGAGCGCGTAGGCGAGCGAGTCGGGCGGGGCCTTGATCGCTCCCGAACCCTCGAGCAACCCGCCCCGGCACAACCCGCCGAGACCGCTCCACGGGACCTCCCGATCGCCCGGCACGCACCGGATCTGCGAGACGACCGCTCCCTCCAGGCGAGCCCGCGCCGCGACCTCTTCTCCCAGCCGGGTCTTCCCGGACCCTGAGTCGCCGTGGACCGCTACGACAGCGGGCGACCCCTCGGCGATGGCCTCGAACAGCGCTTTGAAAACCGCCCGGAGCTCGCCCTCTCTTCCCGCCAGGGGAACGCGACGCACCCACCGATCCGCATCGCCGATCGAGTCAGGCAACCGCCACTCGCGTTCGCTTCGGATTCGATCCGCCAGCGATTCCGTTTCCGAGTCCGGCTCGATGCCCAGATCCTCGGACAGGCGGGTGGAGTACGCATCATAGATGGCCAAAGCGCCGGCTCGTTCGCCCCTGACGGCGGCGGCCAGCATTGCGAGTCGCACGGCGGTGTCCGAGAACGGGTCGAGAGTGAGGGCCTGCACGGCCGCTGCCTGCGCCGCTCGACAGTCGCCGCTCGCAAGCCGAGCCTCGGAGTGTCTTCTCAGTCCCTCCCCCATGCGATCGAGACACGTGAGACGCTCGGCCGCGAGCCAGTCTTCGAACACCGAGCTGTCCGGCACTGCGAAACCTTCGAGAAAGGGACCCGACATCAGGGGAACGGCTTCGCTCCAGTTTTCCGCCTGAAGCAGCGCCTCGAGTTCATCGACATCCACCCGAATCGCGTCCGGCGCCAGCGCCACCTGGTCGCCGATGGACAGGAGGAGTCCCTCGCCGGCTGACTTTCGGATCACCCTGAGTGCCTCGTTCAAGGAGTGACGGGCCGAAGCATCAGGCTTTTCTCCCCAGAACACGCCGATCAGGTGCTCCCGTGTGCGTCGGCGATCGGGCGAACGGGCCAGGTAGAGCAGGAGCGCCAGGTTCTTTCGCCACAGCAGTTCTCGTGGAGCGGCGCGTCCGTCTACGGTTGCCTCGGGCGTGCCGAGAGTTTTGAGGGTGATCATTCCCACCCCGTGGAGTCGGTCGCGGTGCTACGCCGGACCGCGTGGCCCAGAGCGCCGTCTACTTCACCGGCCTGGATCAGCTGAGGCGGCACGCCAGCCGTTCCCTCGAGGTCCGTGTTCTGATGCCACAGCCACGAAGCGTTCGCGCTGTCCTGCATTCCCAGTCCCTGATACCAATCGCGCCGCTTCAGATACAGAGCGGAACGAAGGAAGGGGCGGTCCGCGAGGCCTGCGGAATCGTATGCCATGTCCTCGGCCGTCAGGTCCAGGGCCTCCCTGTACCGACCACGCGACGCCAGGGCTACCGCCGATATCAAGCGAGCCGGGCGCAGGGTCGCGGCCCTCGCCCTGGATCTCATGGAGTCAAGCTGGTAGACCCATCCGTCGCGAGCATTCTTGTCGCCCCGCCGATCGGCGAGCAGGGCTAGAGCGGTGGCCGCACGCGCCTTGACCCGGTCGTCGACTCCGGGCCTGCTCCACATCGCTTCGAGTACCCGCTGGCCTCTCTCGGCGTTGGCAGTGGTGAACCCGTCGATTCCCAGGGCATAAGGAATGGTGGCCCACTCGGCGGCCTGCACCACCGTTTCGTCCGTGGTGAGCCGGCTGGCTGCCGAGTCGAACTTCGCGACGCCTTCATCCACGAACCCCTGCCCGATCAGGCCGATTCCCCAGTCGATGAACCCCTGCGCGGCGAAGGGCGGACTGCCGAGCTGATCGGCAGCGCTCACCAAGAGCTCGCCAAGCTCGGCCTGGGTGGACGGAGAATCGATGTAGCGGACCCAGCGGGCGTACAGGCCAAGCGTTTCGAGCGACACACTATCCATGCTTTCGCGGCTCTCACTCGCGAGGTCCGGATGGAATTTCTCCAGAAACCCCAATTTCCAGACGTCGGGGTAGTACAGGTCCGATTCCCCACGTGGGGCGTGAATCCGGCCAAGATGCGGCAGAACGGCTTTCGCTTCCTCTTCCCGTCCCGTGCGAATCAGGGCCTGCGCCAGGTGCTCGACCGCCGGCACCAGGAAGGAGTCCCTTCGGACGGCGCGCTCGAGCATCGCGACCGCGCTGTCGATCGGCACCCCCCACAAGCCCCCGCGGTGATACAGCTCGTCCGCGTATAGAAGGGTCGCATAGGCATCCAGGTGGTATTCGGGGAGCGCCAGTATCGATTCGAACGCGTCCAGCTGATCGGGTCCGTGCGGCGTGGCACTGGCCACCAGCAGGAGCGAGTCCAGCGGTCCGAGGCTCGAGAGGTCCATTTCGAGGACCTCCGAGAGATCTTCGTCGATCGGCCGGTCCGCCCGCCATCGACGGACCTCGGCTCGTCGCAGACGCGCCAGCGTGAACGACGAATCCGCCTCGAGAGCCGCGTCGTACTGCTCCTCGGCACTTTTCCAGGCGCCCTTTCGGAACGCGTTCTGGCCCGACAGGAAGTGACTCAGGGCTGCGAACGGGACATCGGCGAAACGATCGGCCTCCTCGTCGGTCAAAGAGAGGTCGGTCAGCTCGAATACCAGGAGTGTCGAAACACTGGACGCAGCCGTTCGGAGCAGCTCCTCCTCAGTCGCGCCGTCGACAAGAACCGTCTCGTAGAAGACCTGCTCCCCCGTTTCGCCGAGGAGTCTGAGGTCGATCGCCAGGCCGTCGGGCCGCCGGTTCATATTGCACCTGGCGGCGTGCCGGGCGCCGAGTGCTTCCGTCCAGGCGTTCGGATCGATGTTCCCGACTCGCGCCTCGTACCAGGATGCGACGGTCTGGTTTGGCACCCGGGTGATGCCGGGGGTCACTTCGAGGTTCGCCGCTACGTATCGTCCTATGTTCGCGCCGAGGAGACTGTCGGCGGCCTCGGCGGTCTCGCACGGAAATACGGCCACGTCCCGCAGCACCTCGGGCTGCCCTGGCAGCCGCTGGCCAGATCGACCCAGGCCCCACCAGGCCAGGGCCGCGATACCGATCACCGCCAGTATCGCCGCCCACCGGGGGACCCGGACCCAGGGTCTTCGAGTTCTGAGG
>CAYWLF010000140.1:0-6553 GCA_964458875.1 uncultured Gemmatimonadota bacterium | reverse complement strand
TGCGCCGCTCGGCCCCCAACATGACCTTGTCCTTGGCGGAATCGAAGTCATCCATATACACCCGGTCCTTGTCGTGCCGGGCGGCCAACAGCGCTGCCTCGTTCACGATGTTGGCCAGGTCGGCCCCGGACAGGCCCGGCGTGCCTTTCGCCAGGACCGTCAGGTTGACGTCGTCGGACAGCGGGATCTCCTTGGTGTGTACGCGCAGGATCCCCTCGCGTCCGTTCACATCGGGAAAGTCCACTACTATCTGGCGATCGAAACGACCCGGACGCAGAAGAGCCGGGTCCAGCACGTCGGGCCGGTTCGTAGCCGCCAGCAGTATCACCCCTTCGTTGGACTCGAAGCCGTCCATCTCGACGAGGAGCTGATTCAGGGTCTGCTCTCTCTCATCGTGACCGCCGCCGAGACCCGCGCCGCGGTGCCGGCCCACCGCATCGATCTCGTCGATGAAGATGATGCACGGAGCGTGCGACTTGCCCTGCTCAAACAGGTCCCTGACGCGGCTCGCGCCGACTCCAACGAACATCTCGACGAAATCCGACCCGCTCATCGAGAAGAACGGGCGGCCCGCCTCACCCGCCACCGCCCTGGCGAGGAGCGTCTTGCCCGTGCCCGGCGGCCCGATCAGCAGAGCCCCTTTCGGAAGCCGCCCCCCAAGCTTCCTGAACTTGGCCGGATCCTTGAGGAATTCGATGATCTCCTCGAGTTCCTCCTTGGCCTCGTCGGCGCCGGCCACGTCGGCGAACGTGACCTGCGGCGTGTCGCCGGTGAGCAGCTTGGCCTTGGACTTCCCGAAGCTGAAGGCCCGCGAACCGCCCGCCTGCATCTGACGGAAGAAGAAGAACCACAGGCCGATGATGAGGACCCACGGGAGAATCGACACCAGGTAGCTGACCCAGTTCGCGCCCGTCTCCTCCGCCTTGACCTCGACGCCCGAGGCTTCCAGTCCGTCGATGAGTTCCTGGCTGGCCTCCATGGGGAGCAGCGTGTGGAACTGGTCGACGGGCTGGCCGTCGACCTGCATCGGGGTCCTCAGTTCGCCCTCGACCTTGCGGGTCTCGGAGAAAGTGACCGATCGCACGTTGTCGTTTTCCAGCTGCGCACGGAACTCCGTGTAGGTCAGTTCGCGCTCCAGTTGGCGGCTGGTCTCCATCACTTGAAATATGGCCAGCGGAATCAGGATCACGAGCGCCCAGAAGGACGCGGTGCGCAGGAAGCGTCCCGCCTTCTGATCCTTGTCTCCGTCGTCCGGACTCGTTGTTGCCACGTCAGTCCTTCCTCTGCGTTTCCGTCAGCGGCTCAAATGCTGGCCACGAAAGGGAGATGTCTGAAATCCTCGGCATGGTCAAGACCGTAGCCAACGAGAAAGTCCTCGGGGGCATCGAATCCCACCCAGCGGGGCTCCAGGATCAGCCCTTTCGCGATGTGCTTGTGAAGCATGGCGCACAATTCGATCGAAGCCGGAGCCCGGGCCTCCAGCGCCCGTGCCAATCGGTTGATCGTATTGCCGCTATCCACGATGTCCTCGACGAGTATGATGTGTCGTCCTTCGATCGGCGCCGTGGGATCGTACAGGAGCTTCACATCACCGGACGTCGTCGTGCCCGCGCCGTAGCTCGACGCCACGATGAAGTCCACGTGAAGCGGCCGATCGATATGCCGGACCAGGTCACTCAGAAAGATGAACGAGCCCTTCAGAAGCCCTAGAATGAGAACGTCGGCGTCGGGTCCGTAGTGGTCGGTGATCTCCGCACCCATCTCGCGGACCCGGCCGGCGATGTCCTCGGCGCTGAAGACCACGCTCTTCAACTCCCGGCCTCCCGTACGCGCCAGCAATCCCTCTGCCGTCAGGTATGACGCTCCGGCCCGTGCATGGTCATTCATGGCTCAACTCGAACTCCAGGAATTCACTTCCAGAAACTTCAGCCGTGGCCAACCCTTCGATCCACAGCACGTTGCCCAGCCGGTCGGCCAGAACCGGAAGACGGCCCCGCTCGCTCGCGGGAATCCGACGATCGCAAAACAACTTCTTGAGCTTCCGGGTGCCACCGGCAAGTCGAATTCTGTCCCCGTGCTTCCAACCCCTGAACATCAAGGGATAATGACCTGGGGACACGGCCACGGCAATCCGCCCCGGGAGGGCCGCCCCGCCGGTTGCCGGTCTCCACCTGACTTCCAGCGCCCGCTCTCCGATCCGCAGCTGTCCGGCGCCCGTCTGCCGATGCACCAGCAGCACCTCCGGACGTGACGGTTCGGCCACTCGACCAATGACAACGTGGTCGAACTCTCTCGAGATCTCGTAGGATCGGGCCTTTTCCCGGATCAGCTACGGCCCTCGCTGATAAACTCTACTCCGGTGCGGGTTCCTCCGGCCGTCAGAGCCACTCCGTGGGAGCGAGCTACTCGCCGAACGGCGACAGCCAGGATCTCGGGGCCGCCTCGAGCCAGGCTCCGGCGGCTCAATGTCAGCCCGTGGAGTCGGGGCGGGGCGACCGCGGATTCCCTCAGCAGCCGGTCGGCGACTCGCTCGTTCAGGTCGCGTGCCCGTGCCGCTGCCTGTCCAAGAGAGACGAGGCTTCCAACGGTTCCAGGATGCAGGCGCTCCATCTCCGGGATGACCTCAGTCCGCAGTCGCGCCCTGGCCCACTGCCGATCCGCGTTCGACGGGTCATCGATCCACGACACGCCCAGATCGTCCAAGTAGGTGGCGAGCACCTCCCGGCGGAAGGGCAGCAGCGGGCGAACGATCTGTCCCCGACACTGGGGGATACCGGCCAGCCCCCTCAGGTCTGTTCCTCGCATCAGCCGGAACAGCACGGTTTCGGCCTGGTCGTCGGCATGGTGGCCGAGGGCCAGGCGGTCTGCCCCGGTCTCAGAGACCACACGTTCCAACCACCGATACCGGGCGTCCCGCAGGCTGGCCTGCTGGACCTTCGGAGGCACCGTCGGTCTGCCCAGGTGGAATGGCAGTCCGAGGTCTGCGGCCAATGCACTCGCCTGCCTGGCGTCCTCATCGGAGCCGGCCTTCACCTGGTGATCGAAGTGCGCCGCTTCCAGGCGCAGGCCAAGGTCGGGAGCAAGATGGGATAGCAGACAGAGGAGGGCCGCGGAGTCCGGTCCGCCTGACACCGCCACGATGACCTTCGACCGACGCGGGATCAGGTCGGGGTGTGCACACAAATGGGCCCACAGGAGGGCCGGGAGGTCGAGGGAAACAACGGTGTCTCGAGGGGTCAGGGCTACGGCGCTCCCTCCCCTACGAACGCTGGCTTCGACGCCAGATGCCCGCGTTGCGGTCGAACTGGAGTTCGCTCGGCACGGACACCCCAGTCTCGCGGACCGGGGCGGCCAGCTCCGGGCCCTCCTCGGACGGCGCTGCATACGGGGTCTGAACCGAACCGCCGATGATAGAGCCCTTCTCCGCCGGGCCCAGCGTTCGATTGCGGCCCGAAACATAGATGTCGAATGCACGCCTCATGTCCAGCCGTGCCGGGAGCCTCACGTCGGGAGCGGCGTCGGCCTGCCCGGCATCCTTCTCCCGGGATGCGCCAGTCCTCTCAGTCATACCTCCAGCACTTCCTTTTCCTTGCGCTCGAGCATGGCGTCCAGCTTCGAGATATGGCCGTCAGTCAATTCCTGGAGTTTGTCGAGATCGCGACGCATCTGGTCCTCGCTGATCTCGCTCTCCTTCTTCTGACGCTCGATCTCCGACTTGGCCTTGTGGCGGGCGTGACGCACAGCCACGCGCCCTTCTTCCGTCATCCGGTGCAGTACCTTCACCATCTCACGTCGCCGTTCCTCGGTGAGCGCCGGGATACTGACGCGAATGACGTTGCCGTCAACGGACGGGTTGAGGCCCAGGTCCGCCGACTGAATGGCCTTGGCGACCGAATTCACCAGGCTAGTGTCCCAGGGTTGAACGACCAGCATTTGTGGCTCTGGCGCCGTGACCGTGGCAGTCTGCTTGAGAGGCATCTTCGAGCCATACGCGTCTACCTGTACGGTATCCAGCAGGCCCGTCGTCGCCTTCCCGGTGCGCACACCCGAGAACTCCCTGGAGATTGCATCCAGGTTCAGGTCCATCTGGTGCGAGGCTTCCCTCAGTGTCGGGCTGACCATCTGATGTCCCCCTTCACGTTACGAGTGTACCGATTCTCTCGCCCCGCAGCGCCGCGAGGATTGCCCCCGCACTGCGGATGTTCAGAACGATCACCGGCAGACGGTTGTCGCGGCACAGCGATACCGCGGCAGCGTCCATCACGCCCAGTTCCTTATTGATGACCTCCCTGTACGTGAGTTCAGGAAGGAACTCGGCTTCAGGGTCGTGGACAGGATCGGCCGAGTAGACGCCGTCCACCTTGGTGGCCTTCAGAATCACGTCAGCGTCCATCTCGATCGCCCTGAGCACAGCTGCAGTATCGGTCGAAAAATAGGGGTTCCCGGTGCCGCCCGCGAAGATCACGACGCGACCTTTCTCCAAGTGCCTCAGGGCCCGTCTACGAATGTAGGGCTCGGCCAGCTGCTCCATCCTGATGGCCGTCATCACCCGTGACTCGACTCCGTGCCTCTCGAGCGCGTCCTGCAACGCCAGTGCGTTGATCACCGTGGCGAGCATGCCCATGTAGTCGGCCGACACCCTGTCCATGCCTCGCTCGCTGGCCTCCGTGCCCCGCACGATGTTGCCACCGCCCACGACGAGGCCCAACCGGACCCCAGCATCGTAGACTGTTTCCACTTCCAGGACGAGACGATCGACAACCTCGGGCTCGATTCCGAATCCCTGGTCGCCCGCGAGCGATTCGCCCGAGAGCTTGACCAGGGCGCGGGGATATTTCAGTTCCTGCAATGGTGCCTCTCTAACCCCCGATCGCGAAGCGCACGAAACGACGAACGCCCACGTCGGAGCCGTGACTGGCCACGAGGTCCTCGATGCTCGTGTCAGGGTCCTTCACGAAGCCCTGCTTGAGCAGCGTGTTCTCTTCGAAGTACTTACGCATGCGGCCCTCGACGATCTTCTCGGCGATATGATCGGGCTTGCCCTCAGACTTCGCCTGCTCCACCAGGACGGCTCGCTCCCGATCACGATCTTCCCGAGGAATGTCCTCGGGAGACACCCCCACGGGATTCGTAGCCGCCACGTGCATCGCAACATCTCGTGCCAGTCCTGACACGTCGCTCGATGCAGTGGACAGCTCGACCAGCACGCCGATCCGCCCCCCGAAGTGGAGGTACGAGCCCAGCGCCCCTCCCTCGGCGACACTCATCCGCACTGCACGCTGCACTTCCAGGTTCTCGCCAATCGTCGCGCGCAGCGATTCGAGCTCGCCGGCCAGCGCCTCGAAGCCCTTGGCTTCCAGCAGCGCAGCACCCGTCAGAACCTCACCGTCGGGCAAATCGGCCTTCCCGACGCTCGACGCGAGACGCAAAGCGAAGTCCTGAAAGTCCTGGTTGCGCGCTACGAAATCGGTCTCGCTCGACACGGCCACCATTCCGGTACCAGAATCGCCCTGAGCGATCGCCACGATACCTTCTGTCATCTCTCGCTCAGCACGCTTGGCAGCTTTAGCGGACCCCCATTGGCGAAGGAGGTCGATGGCCGCCTCCTCGTCGCCGCCGGTCTCGATAAGCGCCTTCTTGCAGTCCATCATTCCCGCGCCCGTCCTGTCACGCAAGGACTTCACCGCACCCGCCGTGATCGTTGACATCGCTCTATTCCCCTCTTCGTTCGTTTCGCATCTCGCCAGTGCCGTACGGCACTTCCGACAATTTGGATTCTGGCAAAAAAAAATGGGCCACCGAAGTGGCCCACCGTGTCGCGTCGCTCAGGGTGAGCCGGGGTCTTTTCCGTCCCCGTCTTCTCCAGGAGCCGCCTCCACGGTAACCGCCACTTCTTCAGTCTCGGCGCCCTCCGCCTGCGGCCCCTCCACATCAACCTCGTTCTCGACGGACACCAATTCGTCAGCGGACTCCTCCTCGACGTCGTCCGCGCCATCTTCGGCAATGCCCGCCTCGGGATCCGAGGCATGCCGCCGGCGCTGGATCAGCTCCGGCCTCGGTCTGCGTTTCGGCCTCTTCTTCCGCTTGCCGTCTGCGGCCTCTGTACCGCCTACATCGGATGAGTACGTCAGCGCCGTGCCCTCGTCCTTGGCGCCCGCTGCGTCCGGTGCCTCCCGCCGTGCCATCAGGATCTCATCGGCCATGACACCGGTGATCAGCGAAACGGACCGGATAGCGTCGTCGTTTCCGGCGATTGCGATCGTCAGCCGGTCGGGATCGGCGTTCGTGTCCGCGATGGCCACGACGGGGATACCCAGCCGGTTCGCCTCTCGAACCGCGATATCTTCCTTGTTCGCGTCCACCACGAAGACAAGACCCGGAAGTCGGGTCATGTCCTTGATCCCCGACAGGTAGCGCTCGAGCTTCTCACGCTCCCGGTCCAGGAGCAGACGCTCCTTCTTCGTATAGAACTCGAAAGCGTCCTCTTCCACGCCGCGTTCGAGATCCTTGAGCCGCCGGATGTTCTTCTTGATCGTCTGGAAGTTCGTGAGCA